>JAZSKG010000193.1:0-4794 GCA_045534735.1 Candidatus Stercoripulliclostridium sp. | reverse complement strand
CTTGTGGAGACCGTATTTCTTACGTTCTTTCATTCTTGGGTCACGAGTGAGGAAGCCTGCTGCCTTGAGTGCGGGACGAAGAGTTTCGTCTGCTACACAAAGTGCTCTTGCTACACCGTGACGGATAGCGCCTGCTTGACCACTGGTGCCACCACCGTTTACGTTAACTGCTACGTCAAACTTATCAAGAGTAGCGGTTAGTGCAAGGGGTTGACGTACGATGAACTTAAGGGTTTCAAGACCAAAATATTCATCAATGGTTCTCTTGTTGATAACGATATTGCCTTCGCCACCGGGAATAAGTCTTACACGTGCGATAGCTTTTTTACGACGACCGGTACCCCAGTATTGAACTTTCTTTTTAACTACTTTCTTAGCTGTCATAATTCACCTCTTAGAAATTGAGTTTGAGCTCTACGGGTTGTTGAGCTTGTTGCTTGTGCTCAGAACCTGCGTATACAAAGAGCTTGGTAAGCATATGTCTGCCGATGGTGTTCTTGGGAAGCATGCCCTTAACAGCGTGCTTTACAACGAACTCGGGCTTGGTTGCCATAAGCTTGTCGTAGCGGATTTCCTTAAGACCGCCTACATAACCGGTGTGGTAACGATAGTATTTCTTCTCAAGCTTTTTGCCGGTGAGAACAACTTTGTCACAATTAATAACGATAACATAATCACCCGTATCAACGTTGGGGGTAAAGGTGGGCTTGTTCTTGCCACGAAGAATCATTGCAACTTGGCTTGCAAGTCTACCTAGTGCCATGCCTTGAGCATCCACTACGTACCATTTTCTTTCAACGTTTTCGGGTTTTGCCATATATGATTTCATGGTAAATCCTCCAAATTTTTCTCGATTCTTTTGAGTCGGAGGGGCTAGTTCTTTCTCAAAAATGTCGCGTGCCTAAATATAATATTATATTACTTTAAATAAGTCAAACAAAAAATGCCACTTTTTTCATTAAAATTATATTTTAATAGGTTGTGGCACAATATATGGTTATTCTATCTCCCCGTACTCAACTTGCTTTAAACAAAGACCACGAGCAGGGAAGGTTTTACCACCGGCCTTTCTAGAGCCCGTATTAAGCATTTCTTCCAATGCGTTTTCGGGAAGTTTTCCTTTGCCTATAAAATACAACGTACCAACTATTATCCTAACCATGTTATACAAGAATCCATTTCCCGTGATTTCAAAAATAATCTCGTCGTCACGTTCTATTAAATTAAATTCGTACATCTCTCTTTCCGTTGAATTAACGGCGCTTCCGGTTGAACAAAATGCCTTAAAATCGTGCTTGCCGACCAACACCTTACTTGCTCTTTTCATTTTTTCCACGTCAACCGGAGGCAATATTCTTGCATAGTACCTATCTTTTAACGGAGAAGCGTTTTCGTTTACGTAACTGCGATAAACGTAAGTCTTACGCTTTGCGTCGTATTGTGCGTGAAAATCGGGAGCGACTTTAAATAATTTTTGAATTTTAACGTCACTTGGTAAAAGACTGTTTATGGAATATGCCGTTCTTCTTTCGTTTAATTCCTTTTCCGAATCAAAGTGTGCAACCTGCCCTTCCGCATGTACTCCGCTGTCCGTTCTACCACTTGCATGAATTACCGTTTTTACGCCAAGAATTACTTCTAACGCATCCTCTATTTTTTGCTGTACGGAAACTGCGTTTTTTTGGCGTTGCCAGCCCGAATAATTTGTGCCGTCGTACTCAATAATCATGGCATAACGTATCATTAGTACAACCCCCAGAAATTATTGTTTACGGCTATAACTAGGACAATGAATACAGCAGTTGTGAGGGTCGCCCACAAGTCGCGTAGAGCAAGGGTTGTTTTCTTGTATTTCGTGCGATTAGGCGTCGCGTTGTAGCACCTTGCGTCTAAGGCTAATGCAAGTTCGTCTGCCCTTCTAAAGGCCGATACGAAAAGTGGAATTAGAACGGGTAAAAGTGCCTTTGCACGTTTAAGCAAACCACCCCTATCAAAGCAAGCACCTCTTGCCTTTTGCGCCATCATAATTTTATCAACTTCTTCCATTAAAATGGGAATGAAGCGAAGGGCGATAGACATTATGATTGCTATGTCGTGGGTGGGAACCTTAATGAGTTTTAAGGGGTACATTAGGCTCTCCATACCGTCCGTCAATTCCATTGGCGTCGTAGTAAACGTGAGAAGTGAAGTTCCCATTACAAGGAATATGAGCCTGAGTGCAAGATGTGCAGCAGTAACCAAACCACCCTCACTAATCGTTAAGATCCACCAAGACCAATATACCTTTCCCTCTGCATTTGCAAAGAGGTTTATAACGCTCATTAATACGACTATAAAAATTATCGCTTTAACGCTCTTTAGTACCTTTAAAATTGGAACTCGGGATACCAAAGTCGTCAAAACAACAAATGCTCCTATTGCTATATAGGCATACAAACTTTGCACTAAAAATACCATAACTATAAATGCTATAGTTAGTAAAAGTTTAACCCTGGCATCCAACTTATGAATGGGTGAACTGGTGGGATAGTATTGGCCAAAACTTACTTCTCGCATACCACCCTCCTTGCCAGTTCTACAAACTCTTCCTTAGTAAGTGGTACTTCTCCAAGATCTATACCCTTATCTTTTAGTTTAAAATAAAGTGAAACTACGTGTGGTAATTCCAAGCCTGTTTCCTTTAATTTTTCGGGGCAAGAAAAGAGTTCTCTAGGGGTTGTATCATAAAGAAGTTTTGCATCACTTAGAACTATTACTCTATTACAATATTCGGCTATTTCATCCATGTTGTGGGAGATCATAATAACCGTTTTTACGTAACTTTTCTTTAATTCGCTCACCAAGTCAAGTATCTCTTTTTTGCCTTGTGGGTCTAGTCCCGCAGTCGGTTCGTCAAGGACCAATACTTCCGGTCTAGAGGCAATAATACCGGCTATGGCAACCCTTCTTTTTTGTCCACCTGAAAGTTCAAACGGTGACTTCTCTTTTACCTCTTCATAATTTAATCCGGTGAGTTCAACGGCATATTTGGAAAGCACTTCAACTTCATCTTTTGGCATGCCGAAATTTAGTGGTCCGAATGCTACGTCTTCTTTTACTGTATCTGCAAAAAGTTGGTACTCCGGATACTGGAACAACATACCCACCGACTTACGTAAAGCCCCTAGGTTTACCTTCTTTTCGTGAAGTGCCATATCACCCACGTAAATCTTTCCGTGAGATATTCTAATAAGCGCGTTAAAATGCTGGCAGAGGGTACTTTTGCCAGATCCCGTTGAGCCTATAATACCAATGGTATCCCCTTCGTTTATAGTAAAACTGACGTCGTCAAGCGCCACCTTTTCAAAAGGTGTTTTTGGGGAATAGGTATATTTAAGATTTTCTACCTTAATTTGCATATATTCTCCACAAGTTCGTCGTCGGTTAAAGAAAAGTCCACTTTATATCCCAGCTCGTTTAGGCTATTTCCAATGGCCGTTGCAATAGGCAACTCTAAGGAAGCCTTTTTGATTACTTCTCCCCTTGCAAACACCTCTCTGGGCGTTCCGGAGATAACGATTTCCCCGCCACTAAGCACTATAACCTTGTCTGCCTCTATTGCTTCATCCATATAGTGCGTTATAAGAATAACGGTCATTCCATTTTCACAATTTAATTTTCTTGCCGTCTCCAAAACCTCGGCCCTACCTTTAGGGTCAAGCATAGCCGTAGATTCGTCTAGAACCAAAATTTCCGGAAGCATGGAAAGAACTCCGGCAATAGCAATTCTTTGCTTTTGTCCACCACTTAGTTTAGTGGGTGAACGATGACGATGCTCGCTCATGTTTACCGTTTCTAACGCCCAGGTAATTCTCTTTTCTATCTCTTCTCTGGGCACGCCAAGGTTTTCCGGGCCAAACGCAAGGTCGTCTTCTATGATGGAAGCAACCATTTGATTATCGGGATTTTGGAATACCATGCCGATTTTAGAACGAATATCATAAACGTGCTCCTCGTCGCGAGTGTCGGTGCCTAAAACCTTAACCGAACCTGAATCGGGTAAAATAAAACCGTTTAGTAATTTTGCAAGGGTGCTTTTCCCCGATCCATTGTGGCCAAGTAACACGCAAAAATCGCCCTTCTCTATAGTAAGGCTAACGTCTTTAACTCCACGGGCAATAAGTTCACCATCGTCACTCTTATAGTCGTAAGAAAGATTTTCTATCTCAATTACAACGTTTTTTGCTAGAACGTTTTCTTCCATAACTTTTCTATTTTAACATAAATATAGTTAATTAACAATTAAATACGGCAAAAATAAAAAACTCACCATAGGTGAGTCTAAAAAACGTTTGGTATTTCCTTTGCTAAAGCAATATTTGTAAATCGGTAATCGGTTGTAACGTCCTTTAGGATTTCTATTTCCTTTGGAATAGTAAATGAAAAATCCTCGCTGGGAAGTTCTATTTCCAAAAGGTCAAAATCTACAAAAAACGGAAACCTATCCACCTCGTAAACGAGCCCGTCACCCTCTATGATAAACCTTGTTTTAACGATCTCGTTTAGCGAAAAATCACCCTCTTTTTGTAGCCCAAGATACTGATTTTCGCTTATTTCTTGTTCTATCTCCTCTCTTGTAAAACTTCCGCTTGAAGGTCTTTTAAGGGTATAATAGTAGGTAGTATTACCTTCAAATACAACCTTCCTTATTCTTCTAACGGGAAAATCCGAAGATGGTAAAAGATAACTTTGGTTTATCTCTTTTTTCCTTGCACCAAGTGCCTCCAAGGCATCGGTGGAGAGTTTTTTTATTAT
>JAZSKG010000009.1:0-1665 GCA_045534735.1 Candidatus Stercoripulliclostridium sp. | reverse complement strand
GTGGAAAGACTACAAAGTAATTGCAACCGGCAATGGATATAAACTAGAAGACTTTGGTGGCATAGTGCTACTTCGTCCCGATCCCCAAATTATATGGAACGCACCCTTTGATTTACGTTCCTATAAGGGTTTGCACGCAGTATATGAAAGAAGTAACACCGGTGGCGGAGAATGGATAAAATTCAAGCCCATTCCCGATGAATTTAACGTACATTGGCGCGACCTAAAGTACTCGCTTAAACTTATGGGCTTCAAGCACACCGGCGTTTTTCCCGAGCAAGCATATAACTGGGGCAAAATGCAAGAACTAATTACCAATGCAGGTAGGGAAATAAAGGTACTAAACCTATTTGCATACACGGGTGGTGCAACCATTGCTTGCGCTAGTGCAGGCGCTAAGGTAACTCACGTTGATGCAGCAAAGGCCATGTGCGAAAGAGCAGGTGTAAACGCACGCATATCGGGGCTAAAAGATAAGCCAATTAGGTACATAGTTGACGACTGCTTCAAGTTTGTAGAAAGGGAAATCCGTCGTGGCAATAAGTATGATGCCATCATTATGGACCCACCAAGTTACGGCAGAGGCCCAAGAGGGGAAATGTGGAAGATAGAAAACAAACTTTTTGAACTTGTAGAATTAACTTCTAAGGTGCTTTCCGACCATCCACTTTTCTATCTAATCAATAGTTATACGACGGGCTTACAACCCAGTGTTATGAGTAACGTACTGGAGTTAGTATTCGGAAATATACCTCATTTTTGTAATTCGTATGAAATCGGCTTGCCAACCGAGCAAAAAAACATTATACTACCTTGCGGAGCAAGCGCAATGCTTGAATTTGGGAAATAATTATGGAAAAATTTGACTACAAGAACCTTAATATCGTATATGAAGACAACCAAATCATAGTTGTCGTTAAGCCCCAAAACCTACCCACGTGTGGCGATGAAACGGGTGATGATAATCTCCTTGACCTACTAAAGGCATACGTAAAAGAGAAGTATAATAAGCCGGGTGACGTATATCTTGGCTTAATTCATCGTTTGGATAGACCTACCGGTGGCGTAATGGTATTTGCACGCACCTCTAAGTCGGCAAGCAGACTTAGTGAATGTGTAAGAAACGGTGAACTTGAAAAGCGTTATCTAGCCGTTACCGTAGGCGCACCCAGAGATAAAAAGGGCATACTCCGTAACGGACTTATTAAAGATGAAAAGCGCAATATGGTTACAGTTGTACCCATGCACATGGAAGGCGCAAAGCAAGCAGTACTAGAGTACAAAATAGTGGACCAAAAGGACGGCACTCCCAAACTTGCACTCTTTGATATCAATCTTATTACCGGCAGAAGTCACCAAGCACGCGTACAACTTAACACCATAGGATGCCCCATATTCGGCGACTATCGTTATGCCCCCCAAAAATCTCCTCGTGGCTATAACCTAGCACTTTGGGCATACGAACTTCGTTTTCCACACCCCGTAACCAAGGAAATGATGGTTTTCCGTGTAAATCCACCCCTAGAAGAGGTGCCATGGAATATATTTGATATTGTTACCAAACTCTCTATAATTAAGTAGACTTCGCATTTTAGCGCATTACTTTGTTAAAAGAACTCCCGACTCCGTCGAACCTACCTCTAGTACGCGCCTCTTGTCGGAGGT
>JAZSKG010000085.1:0-3163 GCA_045534735.1 Candidatus Stercoripulliclostridium sp. | reverse complement strand
CATAATCAGCAACGCCCGATTCAAAAGCGTGGACTATGTCATATTCTTCGCCTCTGGCGGAAAGCATTATTATCGGGACGTAGGAAAATTTTCGGATTTCGCGGCAAGCGGAAAAACCATCAAGTTCCGGCATCATAACGTCCATTACAACTATGTCGTAATTGCCTTGTTTATCCTTTTGTATTGCCCCTAAGACGTCGCCTGCGCCGTCATGGCTAAAGCCTTCTAAATCACAATATTTTGCTACTAAATCACGAATTCCTTGTTCGTCGTCTACTATGAGTACTTTATACATAACGCACTCCTTTAATCACAATTTTTACGATTTGTTAGAATTAATCTCACCGTGCCTTCTATTCCCTGTCTTCTAAACACTATCTCAACGGAATCGCCTACTTTTTTGGAATATAGCACTCTTTCCCATTCCTCAACGGTAGAAACCTCTACCCCCGCAACAGAAACTATGTAGTCGTTTCTAATTAAGGTCGTATGTACCTCTTCATTGCTTACTCCCATAAAATACAAACCGGCAACCGTAGTTTGGGAATTATTTATTTCTCTTACGTCAAAGACTTCTGTATCCACTCTACCTCTAACGTATCCTAGGGTTATTATATCGGAAGCAATGGTTAACGCATCGCTAATAGGAGATGCAAAGGCAATATTATTGCCGTAACTACCAACGCCTCTTGCATTTATAATTCCGACAAGAGCGCCATACATATCAAAAATACCGCCACCACTATCACCGGGATTTAGAGCGCAAGAGAGTTGTAACATATTCTCTAGTCTTCCAGTTGAATCGTCTATGGTGCGATTTACTGCAGAAACGTTCCCACAAGTAACCGTGCCACCCAAACTTCCAAAGGGATTACCAATAGCAACTATCTCCTCTCCGGAAAGCAATTGGTTGGAATTGCCGACCGGTGCTGAGTTTAGGGTCTTAGCATTAATTTTAACTATAGCAAGGTCGGTATATTTATCCCCCTTTACCCATTCTGCAGTAAATTCTTCGCCGTTATATAGCCTTACTTTTACTTGCTCGGCATCTTCAACAACGTGGTATGCAGTAAGTATGTATCCGTCAGTCGCTATAATAACGCCACTGCCTGCACCACCACTTACGAGTGAAACGTCACGGGTTGCATAAGAAACGGATTCCGTATAAATCTCTACAACACTTTGTTTTACTTCTTTTGCTACCTGTTGAGGAGTCTTAATTTCTGCCGTGGATGAAAGATTTTCCGTTCTATCAGCATTGTCGCGATAGATTATGGTTGTTTGAGTATTTGGAGTATTAGGACTATTCTTGGAGACCAAATGTGCGCCTAAAAAACCGCTACCTATACATGCGCCTAAAATAAATAGCACGAGAAATACTACCGCAGCGGGACTCATCCTCTTTACGGTAGGTACTCTTGGCACGCGAGAGCGCACTTCATAACTGTAACGGTGGTTATTGTACATAGTTCTCCCAAGTTTTTATCGTTTAGTTATTATAATATAATAATTAAATATGAACTTTTTATGAACCAGGCGTGAATTTATTGGTTTTTTTGATAATTATTTCCAAAATCACACCATTAAACGCGTAGGAACCGCTCCTTATATGCCTTAATGGCTTTTTCTATTGACTTGCGAGCCTTTTTAGCATCATCAACCTTCATAACTGCAGTTTGCTTGCCCTTTTCTAGATTCTTGTAAACGGTAAAGAAGTGGGTCATCTCTTGCATTACGTGGGGAGGAAGTTCGCTAATATCTTTATAGCAAGACCAAGTGGGATCGCCAAAAGGTATGGCTATAATTTTAGTATCATCAAACCCATTATCCGTCATGGAGATTAAGCCAATGGGGTAACATCTACATAGTGCTAGAGGAACTATTACCTCGCTTGAAAGAACTAGAACGTCTAGAGGGTCTAAGTCTTCTGCAAAGGTACGTGGTATGAATCCATAATTTGCTGGATAGTGGGTAGATGTAAATAGTACTCTATCAAGAATAAGACAACCTGTTTCTTTATCAAGTTCATACTTGTTTTTTGAACCCTTAGGGATTTCTATTACGGCAAGGAAATCTTCCGGACTAATTCTTTCTCTACTAACGTCATGCCAAATATTTTTCACAGCCATTCTCCTTTATAATTATTTGTTTTCCGTATTTTGGGCTTCTTCAACTACAACTTCAGCATCCTTAACTACAACTTCTTCGGTTTCGCTCTTTCCTTCTTCCTCGTCTTTATTAAGACCTATCTTTTCTGAAACGCTGTCTACTACGCTATCAACCGTCTTTTTAACAACTTCGTTTGCCTTTTGTGCGGCCTTTCTTATCATGCTGAATATTTTGATTGCTGCAAAGATTACTAGTGCAATGAGCAAGAAGTCAAGGCAGGCTTGAATGAAGGTTCCCCACAAAATCTCTACTGTAGAACCATCTGCTTGCGTAATGGGTGTTACAAGTGAAGTAAGATCGGTTTTGATTATTAGACCTAAAATAGGCATAATAATGGAATCTACTAGGCGATTTACTATATCTTTAAAAGCGCCACCAACGATAACACCGACAGCCATATCAATTATGTTTCCACGGTTAATAAACTCGGCAAACTCTTTTACGATACTCTTTCTTTCTTTTTTGTCTTTTTTTCTTTTGAAAAGCATATTTATCTCCTCCAATTAGTAAAATTGTTTTAATTTCTATCTTCGTCAAGGTAACTTGCCATTACGTCGGCTATATGAGTAAGAACGGCAAGAGGGAATTTCTCATATGCCTTAGCAATAGAATAACTACCACCTTTAACGCGTTCGTCATATCCACCCATGTGCCAGTTTATGCTAACTGCTTCCTCTCTGGTAAGACGCATAAAACCGTTTATAATATAAACGGACTTTTCTCCGTGACCATAAGGCAATTCCTCGTCAATCGTATAGTATGGCACTTTTATCCAACTACCATCAATTTGTTTTTGGTTGCGATAGTCAACAACGTACATTCCGGTTTTACATACGTCGTGTAAAAGTGCTATTATTGCAATACTCTCTCCGGACACCTTTCTTGCCCATTCGCTTTTTTCGTTTTCTACCAATTCCTTCAAGCGATAGTAAACGTTTATGCTATGCTCACATAGACCTTCTGCCTTAGCAAGATGGAATTTGGTGGATGCAGG
>JAZSKG010000138.1:0-8892 GCA_045534735.1 Candidatus Stercoripulliclostridium sp. | reverse complement strand
AAAAGTTAAATACAATAAGATAAAACTCTTTACTCGTACAAATCGCGCATACGTTGCCGGCGACGGTAAGAGTGAAAAACTTAAAGTAGAAATCAATGGTAAAGCATCTTATGAAGGTTTATTTAGTTATGAAATTAAACTTACAGCCGAAAAAGACGCCATTCTTCCAAACGTTGGCTTAAATTTCTATTTTAAATCTGCAACCTATCTTTCTGGACTTGGTAAAGAGGGTGGTAAACTTTTAGAAAACGTTAACTATAAATGGAGCAGTGAAAAACCTGCCGGTAACGTATTCATAGGAGACGTAAACTGTGGTGCAGTAATTCGTTTTAAGGATAGTGAGAGCGAAAGTTACACCCCCATATATAACCTATATAAAGCAATGCCATACGCAATACCCCAAAAAACTTGGGATAACTACGGAGAAGGTGGGATTTCGCTAATTCGCACGGAAGAGGGTGCTACTCTAAATGCATATACGGGAAGGAAGATACTCAAGAAAGGTAGCAGTTTCTCATTGTATTTTGATATTTCACTCACACCTTTTAAGCCCATTAGTTTAAAAGAAGCATTTGGAAATAGGGTTGGTAAAGACGGCATAGAAGTAACTTATGCAGCCATGTTAAATCGTGCAAAGAAAGATGGTGCAAAGTACCTTTCCTTACGTAATGCAGGCGTATTAAATCCCTACGTTAATTATCCGTTTGATAAGGTTGAGGAACTCAAAGCACTTGCTATGGAAGCCCATAGACGTGGTATTTGTCTGGGAATAGATTATAGTTTAGGTGACATGAGTACTAGAGCAAAGGAAACTTTTGCCTACAAAGCATTGGGTGACGAGATAATTCTTCGTTCTGAAAACGGCAAGGGATCCGATAAAGCACTTGTTCAATATTTAGGAGACGATGCAGTAGAGGCAGGCAAGATAACCTTCCTAAGTGGTGCCGTTGGTATAGGAAAGGATATGAGTTACTATACCGTTCCTAGAAGTCGCATGGACAATTTCTTTATTGAAGGGGTTAACTATCTCATTAACTATGCCGATTTAGATGCCATTGCTATGAAGGATCCTAGCCTATGTAGAACAACGGTAGAGCGCGTAGTAAAATGCATTAAAGGTAAGCGTTCCGGTTTAGGCGTTTTGGAGATGGAAGTAAGCAATAGGTTTAACGAGCAAAACGGATACGTAAATGCTTTAAATGCATACGTACACGTTTTACCATTTATAGATAAACTTTGTATTGGTAACGGCTTTGATTTAGGTCGTGGCCCCGATTACGTATTGACCGAAGCCAGTGGTATCATATATGGACAAGTTGCTGACACTCACGTTAAATCTGGTATTGCAAGAAGTTTGGTATATGGTATGATGCCTAAATACGGTTTGAGTGACGGATACAGTCGTGCAATTGGAGACATAAACAAACTATTGGATGAATTTGATATGGGTAATGCTGTTTTCAAGGGATTCTGGGATAGCACTAATCCATTTAAAGTAGATAATAATGGAGTTTATTGCACGAGTTTCATAAATGGAAACGACATGATAGCAGTTTTTTATAACTCTAATGCAAAGCGTACTACTTTTGAAGTTGGTGTAGAGAATAAGTTTGGCTATACGACGTTAGGTAAGAAAGTATATGCTCCGTCAATTGACGGCTTGCAAATAAAGAAAAAGATTAATTTTGGTAAGCCCATGAGACTTAAAGCCGGACAAGGACTTATCGTACACATTAAAAGCAAATAATAAAACGGTAAATTAGAATGAAAGGGACAGTAAAAATTCTATTGATTTTGGTGTTGGTATTAACCTTAAGTGTGGGGATTGTAGCATTTAGTTTTGCAATATCTCCAAACACAGGTGATGAAAACCTGCCAACCAATTATGAAGTTGACTATTTTGATGGCGCCAGTCGCAATGACGACGACAATAACGTAAATATTTCTTTTGAAGAGCCTACTACTTTTAATACGGTTGTGCTAAAAGAAGAGGGAGACGTTATTAGAGAATTTTCATTTTATTATACGGATGAAGAGGGGAAAGAACATTTTATCTATAAACAAGACTTAGTTGAAGAATATAGATATTGTTCTTTTCCTACAATTACCACAACCAATTTAAGAATTGAGGTTAAAGGCTTAGAGGACAAAGAATGGAATATTTCCGACGTGGAAATATACAACATGGGTGGTACCTACGACAAAGATTTTAGAGTTACAGCCTACGTTGTCAGTCAATATACCTATAAAAAAGATAGTATTGATAAAGACCATTTTAAAGCAATAACTCACGTTAATTTAATTTCAACCGTATATTTTAGTGCAGAAGGTGATATCTATTTCTTAGATAATTACATAGATGGCGTACTTGTAGATGGCCAAAAGATATTTGAAACTTCATTAGCAAACATAAGGGAAGTCGCTGAAGAAGGTACGACGATAGTGGCTACCTTATTAGGACAAGATAGAAATGGTAGTGGGCTAGATCAAATTGCAATCCACGAAAGTGCCTTTACAAAATATAAAGATAATTTTATTAAAAATGCGCTTGAGTTCCGTGAAAAATATGATTTAGACGGACTTTCATTTGACTACGAATATCCTAATACTATACAAGAGTATGAAAACATGTTTGAAACCTGTCGCACTCTAAAGGAGAAGATGCCGGCAGGCTCCATAATGACAATCGCATTAGGCACGTGGTCGCTACAAAAACCATTTATATTTGATAAAGAGTTAATGGAGTGCGTTGACTGGGTAGAAAGCATGAATTATGACGAAATGGCAGAAGACCCACACGATTATCACTCTACTTTTTCAACCAGTTGTTATAAATTCTTTAAAAAGATTCGTTCAATGAATGAGAGTTTTGGTGATAATAGTGCAACGTACACCGACCTCAAAGACGTAAATTTAGGCATGCCGTTTTATTCAAGACCAGTGGATGGTAGGGGATACTGGGGTGATTATAAATACGTCGCAGAAAGTTTAGGTAAGTACCAAAACGTTAAGTACGATGAATACTATAATGGAGAACTATTGCCTCCCACCTATTACAATAGTTACCAGATGATTTACGACAAGGTAACCTATTGCATAGATCAGGGCTTTGGCGGAGTTATGATTTGGCATTATAGTTGTGACGTAAAGTGGGAAAGCGAACTCTCTTTGTGGCATGCTATATATGATGCGGTTTCGTCAAGAAAATAGATATTTTAGATAACCAAAATACTGATTTAGGACACCCATATTTGTGATTATTGCAAAAGTGGGTGTTTTTATTTTATCGTTTTAGTTTTTGCATTGTGAAGGGCTAATTTTTAAAAGATGGTTTAGATTAAGAATTAATCTAAATTTACTCTTGAATTTTACGCGCGCGTGTGTTAAAATTATATACGTATAAATATTTTTCCCAAGGTGCATTATGACTAAAAACAAAAACCGACTTAGTTTTGTAATAATACCCATGCTTTTGGTGCTTGCTTTTGCATGCGCTTTTTCTTTACGCGCGAGCGCTAACGAGCCTGCACGCGCAGAAGAATTAGTATTATCTGGAGATGGTACGGAGAAAAGCCCCAAACAGATATTTACAGCAGATGATTTTGTGTTATTTATGAACACCATTAATGGTGCTGAAAACGATTCGGCTCCTTGTCTTGAGTATCACTACAAACTTATGGCAGACATTAATCTTTCCGGAAAGAGCATCAAGTCCATAGGTAGTGAGGCGATACCGTTTAAAGGAAGTTTTAATGGTAATGGATTTGTAATTAAGAATTACACTATCATAAACGCAAATCACAATTACGTTGGTTTGTTTGGATGTCTCGGTGAAAGTGCTAGCATTACTTCTGTCGGTTTGGTTGATGCTAACGTTACCGCTACGTTTAATAACGTTGGTGGTATAGCCGGAATTAACAAGGGAAAAATTGAAAAATGTTTTTATCATGGTTATATTAGTGGCAGTGAAAACGTTGGTGGCATAGCCGGTGAAAATATGGGAGAAATCACCTTATCATTTAGTAATGCTACCGTCGCAGGTTCAGGCGTTGTCGGTGGTTTGGTAGGTAAAAACCATGCTAGACTAAGTTATTCTTATTACCTTGGACAAATAATGACCACCAGTATGGATGCTCAAAACGTGGGTACCATTATAGGTGGAAGATATACCGATAAAACGGTTGCAACACCAACGGGTACTTTCTTTAATTCTTCATTAAACGAAGGTATACAGGCGGTTGGTCATGGTAATTCTCTAGATAACACTACGGTTACTTTACAACAAAATAGAGTACGCGCTCTAGAAAGAAATAAATTTAACACCGAGCCCATTAATAATTTGTTTGGTTCTGCAATTAACGTTTGGGATAGAGAGGCGTTTGTAGTTAGAGATCATTCTTCATACGTAGGTCCTTTACAAGACGTTTTCGCAGTTAGACTAGATGACGTAGATTTAGCATTTACTACGAAGATGGATTTAGAAAGTGCTTGTAGTGAACGCATGTATGGTAAAGATTTAAACAATACCAATCAATGGGGTTCGGAAAATAATCCATTTATAATCTCTACCGAAAACGAACTAAGAAATCTTCAAAGGGCTGTTTCCGAGTATGGTGAAAACTATGAAAACAAAGTTTTCAGTCAAACAAGCAATATTGTTTTTGCATCTAAAATTGGTGAAGGCGAAGATGCCGTAGAAGTTACGTCTAACTTTAACCCAATTGGTAGTTTTGCTGGAAATAATCCTTTCCAAGGTACCTATAATGGCAACAATAAAACCATTAGTAACCTTAGAATAGAAGAGGGCGTGGAGACTGATTACCTCGGTTTATTCGGTTATATTGGCGAATCTGCCGTCATTAAGAATCTTTCTCTTGATGAAGGTTGCTGGGTAACCGGCATGAGTGGCATTGGCTCGGTGGTAGGCTACAATTATGGAGGCAAACTGGAAAACGTTGATACTTCTGCTATTGTAACGGGACAATCAAAATGTGGTGGTTTAGTTGGTATAACCAGAAAGGGCAACTACGTAAACGTACTATCTAAAGCCACTTTAAAACTTCGTGGCAAGGTAAACAACGGAATGTATGGCATAATTGGCGGATACCAAGACTATAACGTAGAATCTATTGAAAATGCTTGGTATTTTGCTAGTTTGGACAACGAGTTTATAAGTACCAATAATTATGGCCATGCACTTTTAGTTGATGATGCTAATGGTGGAAAGATTGAAGCAACTAGAGACGAGGCAAAAATATCGTTTAATCAAGTAGAGGCTCCTTCCGACTATTCGGTAGAATATAGAGATGGCTATGAAAACGTTGTTTGCGCTAACAAAACGTACCTACCCGAAAGCGATGATTCGGCAGTTGTTTATGCTCGTTTTGTAAAATCTCTTTCTATAACGACAACAATAGAAGAAGGAAATGATTTATCAACTTACGTTGGTCGTGTTGGTTTTGTAGGGTCTTCTAAATTTTACGTTGGACAAAGCATTTCACTTTTAGTTCCCGTACTAGATGGTGGATACGTTTCAAACATTGAAGGAAACGTTCCTCTAAATGCAACTTACAATTATGATGGAAACGCTTATGCCGTCGTTTACAATACGACTATGGTGAATGATCTTGCAACTATAATTGTCAAGGTAGGCGTTATTGAATGGGCAACCGGAGATTTCCAAAGCAATCGCGTTTATAATGGTACCCCCGTGGAATTCCCATTAAGCAAGTTGTTGGAAGAGAATAAACTACAATTGCCCGGTGGCTATAATGCACAAGTTAATTATAGTACTGGAACGGCTCCTATAAATGCTAATGCATCGGAGAGTGAAAACTATTCGTTTACCATTATATATCTTAATAAATTTGGTATAAGAATGGGTGCCAAGAATGGTCAAATACATATTGCAAAGAGACAACTAGAGGTAGACGTATCTAGTCTGGTTCCTGTTAAGGAATGGGATGGAACGACATCCCCAACGGAAGAAATAATCGCCAGCGAATATATTGGCAATTTGGTTTCAACTGAGCAAGACGTTGTACTAAAGGCTACAATTTCAAATTGGAATGCCGACGTTGGTACCTATAATTCAATAACGTACACTTTTACCATTTCCGGAGAAGACTCAGTAAACTATATTGCACCGGCTGAGAAAAAGGGACAAAAGGGTGACGTTATTAAACGTAAAGTAATTATTAATTTTGATAGTTACTTTGGCTATTTTGATGGATTAGGTAAGAAGCCTAGTTTAAGTGGAAAAAATATTATTGTTAGTGGCGCGATAGCATCATATCCACCTACTATCAATTATGCTTTCAAAAATTTAGATGGAAGCAATGTGAGTTTAGACGTATATGGGGCCGTTGGTGAGTATAGGTTGGAGGCCATACTTGACAACGAGTCTCAAAAGAGATACGAAGTTTATTTTACAAATGATTCTTCCTATATAACGTATACGGTTGAGCCTTTGCCCAGAGAAGTCTTTTTCTTGATTGACGGCGTAGAAAAGGATAGCATAGTGTTTGATGGAAACACGCATACGGTTTCTGCTTACTATCTAGATCTAAACGAGAATAAGATAGATCTTATTCTTGATTTAACGGATATAGATAACGCAGGTGAATATGTAATCACGGCATCATGCAGTGATACTAATTACAACGTATCTACAAGTGGAACAAGGACCATTACTATAGAAAAAGCAGACCCAAAAGAACTTGAGTTACTTTCCGGTTTAACTCACGATTTTGGTACGACCTATACGGCATTAGTAGAAAGTAATGGTGCTGGTAATCTCTCTTATGAAATAGTAGAGAATTGTTCCGATATGGGCGCTTTTGAAGAGAACGTATTGAGTATATATAAGGCAGGTGAAATAACCTTTAGAGTAACTCAAGATGAAAGCGCTAATTACAATTCAATCTCAAAAGAATTTACCATTACGGTTAATAAAACGGAAATAGAGGTATGCGTTTTAGATTGCACGGCAGTTTATTTAGATGAAATAGAGTTTTCATTTACCGACAGTGATGGTAATTTAATCAATGGCGTTACCGGTGTAGATGTTTACGTAGGTGGTAATCTCTACCAAGGCGAAATACTTGAAGTTGGTGAATACGATATAAGTATTGTTGTTAATGAAACTGCAGTTAGCGACGGATACGTTCTTAAAGCCGGTCAATGTGGCGTACTAAAAGTAAACAAACTTGCCATAACCGTTACGGCTGATGATCAAGAAGGTGTATATGGCGACGAAATAAAGGCATTGACGTATACAATAAGCGACTCAAGGGTTGAAACACTTAACGGTAGTCTTGCAACTAGTGCAAAGAACGTTGGTGAAAGTGCCATAACAATAGGCGATTTAGAAGAAAAGAACCCCAATTTTGATATTACTCTTGTTGAGGGAACTTATGTGATTACACCCAAAGCATTGGTAATAAAGGCCATCGCACAAGAAAAGAATTACGGAGATGCAGATCCCCAATTCAAGTATGACTTGGTTGGTCTTATTGAGGGCGATACCGAAGATAACATTGGCTTGAACTTTACCATTTCAAGAATGGATGGCGAGGATGCTTATAAAGAAGGCACAACCGAATATGCAACCTATGGATATATACTTGTTGGTAATGCTACTGTTACAACCAGGAACTACGTGGTTTCCTTTGAAAGAGCAACTTTAACCATTAAACCACAAACACCTTCTTTAGTTAATAAGGAAGACGTTTCAATAGTGGCAGGTACCAGATTGAGTGGAGATAACTTGCCTGCGATCACCGTTTCCGGTAAGGTTTACGTAGGATCCGAGTGGAATGAACAAAACTTAGATGGAACTTATGCTTGGAAAAACGAGGTTGTTCCTAGTTTTAAAGAGGCTTCAACCATTAATTACCCGGTTATATTCACTCCTTCAAATAAGAATTTTAGTACTTGTGAAATAGAGATTGCCGTAAGCGTAATTCCTCAAGAAGTAAGCGTAAGATTTGTCTCTCCTTTACAAATAACCTACAATGGATACGATCATAATAACGTTGAATATGAATTGGTAGGGTTAATTGATGGTGAAGATGCAAACGAGGAAATAATTTATAGTGGTGACTATAAGAACGTTGGCGAGTTTACTGCAAGAGTAGTACTTAATAACCATAACTATAAACTTGTTGGAAATGGTGAAGTTACCGTTGAGATTCTAAGAGCAAACCTAGAAGTAAGTGTTAAAGACGTTACTATTACCGAGGGCGATAAGGTTGAAATTGAGTTCTTGTACCTAGGATTCCAAACTGGCGATGATGAAGAATGTTTGCTAAAAGAACCTAGTGTAAATTTACCTACTAGTGCCGGTACTTATACGTTAACTCCTGCCGGAGCCAAAGCAGATAACTATAGCATTTCCTACAAGAGTTTCACTTTAATTATTCTTACAACAACTTTAACAGATGAAGAAAACGACCTCACGTTAGATGGAAAGTTTGACGTTGATACCGATTTTGAAATGCTGGAAAGTGAGTTAAGTGATGATGTTAGTGAAAAATACGAAGAAGTTAAGGTAAGTTATAAAGCACTTGAGAATATGGCTATCAATAAAGTATACGACCTTAACTATACTATAGATGGTCAAACCATAGTTGTTGATGGGGAAGTACGTCTAACAATGCTTGCTCCTACCACGGAAGGAGATGCAAAAGTTGCTTATGCAATACTCACGAATGATGGAGAAATACTCTACGTTCAAGACGTATTCTACGATGGCGATTACGTTACGTTAGACGTAACCAATGCAAAAGCATTACTAATTCTTGGCGAACAAGAAGATAACTCAATGATGTTATATCTAGCAATTGGTGCGGGTGTTATAGTTGTAATACTAATAGCAGTTATCGTAAGGGC
>JAZSKG010000077.1:0-2785 GCA_045534735.1 Candidatus Stercoripulliclostridium sp. | reverse complement strand
CATGTCAGCCTCCGAAACTACTTGGTTTCCTTGTGAACAGTGTGCTTTTTGCAAAATCTGCAGTACTTGTTAAGTTCCAATCTGTCAGGATTGTTCTTTTTATTCTTAGTAGTATCGTAATTGCGTTGTTTGCATTCGGTGCAAGCAAGAGTGATTTTAACGTTAGCTTCTTTTTTGCTGGCCATATTACCATTCCTCCTATTGAGTTTTACCCAATAATTTGATTTTTTACATTCAAAAAAATGACACCCCTAGACGAGTGCTTTATAATATTAGCACTATTTAGGAGTTATGTCAAACGATTTTAACTTTATTTACTAAAATAACCTAATTTATTTTCTTCCTTCAATAAAGTTTACAACGTCTTGTACTGTTTTAATGTCAACCATTTCGCTGTCTTCAAACTCTATACCAAAACTGTCTTCTAGAGAAATAAGCATTTCTACTATATCAAGACTGTCTGCTTCAAGATCAACCACAAAATCAGATTCGGGTTTAACCTTATCAACACTAATGGAAAGATGTTCTGCTACCATTTGTTGAACCTTTTCAAACATGTCGGTACCTCCATATTATTGTTTCCCTATTATATTACTATACTTTTTACATTTTAGCAAGTAAAACTTTATACTATCCTCGCGCGCGTGTGCGCGAACATTATATATATTATATAGTCTTAACCCTAAATTTTCATTAAATATAACAAAAAGAGTGTTTGAAAAACAAACACTCTTTTAAAAAGTTCCTTGAGAAAAATATTTAGTTTACTTATTTTGTTATTTAATTACGTAAGTTTCCTTGGAAGGATCCTTTTCTACCATGTATGCATTCTTCTTAGCGCATAGGGGAAGTATTAGAAGAGCAATGGATGCAATGAAGGATACTAAAACGCCTGAACCTAAGTATAGAACGGGCTTGTTTAGATTCATTACGAAATCCATAACGTTTGCCATATCGCCACCTTCTGCCTTGAAAGCAAGAAGTCCTAATACACCAACTAGTATGGTAAGAATAATATTAACAATGGCTAGTACGCTAACACATCTGGGAGATTTACCTTGTGCAAGTTTAATAATGTACTTGATTGCAAGGATTAAGAATATAACAACTATTGCTATAGCAACGAAGGGAAGTGCATAGTATGCAATCTTACCTAAACCATCGGTTTCTACTACGTTAACTATTAGATTATCGTACCAAACAGCGCCTAGATTAAATACGGTTGCAACACCGGCGATAACGTCATAACCAAAGTATGTATCGCCTATTCTACTACCAATGGTGGTAGCACCGATTACGTTTAGGAACAAGAAGCCAACTATACCAAGAATAGCAACTAGCATTGCAGCAATGCTGAGGCCTTTGTAAGGTTTGCGAACGTAAACGGGAGCCTTGGAAGCAACTTCGGGTTCAACCGGTCTAGAATATGGATCATATTGTAGAAGAGGTTGATTTTGTGAAGTATAGGGTACCAAAGCGATGGGTTGTACGATGGGAGGTAATTGAACTATTCCAGAAGGAGTAGGAATAGCATTGTTTGCATTACCAGCCACGGGAGCAACTACGTCTTGTGATTTGCCTACGCAATATAGAGCACCGTCGGGGCCTTGAACGGGTTGACCGTTAGGAAGTTGAGGTACGCTGAATCCCAAATTATTTTGGTCTACTGCAACCCATCTACCTGCATCAACAGGCATACTAGATGCGGGAGCGTTATTTTCCATAATGTTTTTATCCATAGAATTACCTCTTCTCATCATCTGTAGTTAGTAATCCCTCTTGTTGTCCTGCATAAGGAACAAATGATACGGGGGATACTATTGGGTTGAGTTGGCAAATTGCGGGAGCAACTGCAACGGGAACCGGTGAACTATGGGTTTGGGGACCATAGTGCATAATTGGGGTATATGCTCTGCCATATTCATCAACCATAGTATAAGTAGGAAGACCAAGGGGCATTCCATTGCCAACTACTTGCAAACCACAGGTATTGGGGAGCATCATATTTGCGGCAGACATTTGTGCTGTGGGGAATGGACCAGCTAAAGGTTGCTTTACTGGAGCAACGGATCTTTGAACGGGATCCACTGACGCTTGATAGCGACGAGTGTTATTTTTCTTTCTCATAGGAATCTCCTGTTAATTAATTAGGATAATAAGTAATACTAATTCTCAACTGGGGCATTTACTCATAATCCCCTACCCACTGACGTGCAGTGGGTAAGGGTATATATAGTATAATTATTCTAGTAAGATTGAATTAGTTTCTCTTTGCGAGGTATGCGATAAGTACGTTGATAAGGCTTAGTGCTGCAACTGCATAGAGGCCGTATCCGATAGCGAGTTCGTTAATAAGAGCAAGTAGTAATGCTGCGATAACTGCTACCAAACCGATGAAAGTGGTGATTTGTGCAAAAATGCAAGCGCCCTTTCTCATGATTCTGATTAGAGAAGCGATGAGGGTTAAGAGAGCCATAACTGGAACAACAGCAAGAGCAATGTTTGCAATGTTGGTGAAGTCCATGGTTTCTACTAGACCCATGATGATTGCAAGACCGCCAACGCCGTCAACAAGTGCTAGGTATTCCAAATCTACGAAGTAAGAAACAACGTATAGACCAATGATAAGGAGTGAGAAGATGCTTAGGAAAATAGCAGCAGCGCTAACCTTTTTCTTGGGAGCAACTTCAACTTCTTCTTCAACTTCTTCTACTTCTTCAATAACTTCTTCTTCGTCATCGTAGGAGTAAAGGGGTTGATCTTGGGTAAGTCGGAGGCCAAGCGG
>JAZSKG010000072.1:0-2156 GCA_045534735.1 Candidatus Stercoripulliclostridium sp. | reverse complement strand
TCTTTTAGTCCATAGTCTTTAAGGAAGGGTATTCCCCTTGCGTAAAGTGCGCCGTACACGCCCTCTCCACCTCTTGCGTATTCGGTAGCATTCTCCCAAGAAGAATGGTTATAATCGCCACTTAGCCAATTTCCAACTTCCTTTCTTGCATCATAATAAACGCTATACTCGGGAAGCCTATAATTGGGTTGATAAAGGCTGTTTACGTATGCATCGTTCTTTTTTACAAACCAACTTGAATCGGAAAGAATGGTAACCCCTTCGCCTATCGCTTCAAAAAGGAACCCCCCTTGACCACTACTAGAGTAAGAATAGTTTTTCTCACTACCCCAAAACCAAACGAGCGCACCTATAATGTTTTCGCCCTCTTTTAGGTAAGGAGCAATATCCACGCTATCGTAGTAACCAAAGCCATCTCCTCTCTTTACGCTACCCTCGTAAACTACGGTTTCGCCGTTAACGTAAAGCCAGTATTTAGAATCTGCAGAAATATGTGCCATCAATTCCGTAGGAATTGTATTTAGATTTACCCTTTTTACAAGGCAAACCCAAACGTTTTGTTCCTTTAGGTTTTCTTTATCCCAAATCCATTTTGCTTGCCAGTCGGTCTTTTCATCACTTTCAAGCCTTTGATATGCGGGAATACTAGTGGGTATCTCGTAATCATTTCTAAAAGGAATCATCTCCGTACCGCCCCAAGAAAAAATGGAGGTCAAAAACGCTATTGCTATGTAGATATATGAAACTATGGTTGCAAGAAAGCGCATATTCCCTCCGTGATGGCTAGGTTTTATTCTTATATAGACATTCTAACACAACAAGCCTACAAATTCAACCTTAACCCTAAACAAAAAGCCTCTCTTTTGAGAGGCTTTACTGGACTATTTGACACAAAACTACATTTTCGCCCTACTTTTTCTCCGGTTTTCCGGTCGTTTAAGACAGTAAAAAAACACCCTGCTATGATTACAGAGTGTTCTTAATAATTGTGTTTTGTGATATAGGTTGCCTAAATAACGCGTCTTATTCGCCTTTGAAGGGAAGAAGAGCCATAATTCTTGCACGCTTAATAGCAGTTGCAAGTGCGCGTTGGTGCTTTACGCATACACCGGACATACGACGGGGAAGGATCTTGCCTTTTTCAGCGATGTAGCGAGGACGCTTTTCGCCGTCTTTGTAACTACGTTCGGAGGACTTTTCAATTTCTTTTGCAAGAGCGATGTAATCGATTTCGTCAACCTTGTTAACGCAGAAGGGGCAAACTTTCTTTTTGGGTGCACGCTTTCCAGCAGGTCTTGCGGGTTTAGCAGTCTTATTTTCCATATTTATACTCCTTATACTCTAAAATTAGAAGGGAAGGTCGTCGTTAGAGATGGGACGAGCATCTTCCACTCTGGGTGCTCTCCTAACTTCGGGAATTTCGGGAAGGTCGCCTTCGCCGTTCTCGTTACGGGTGGAGAGGAATTGTACTTCGTCTGCAACGATTTCGG
This sequence comes from Candidatus Stercoripulliclostridium sp., assembly GCA_045534735.1. Classification (GTDB taxonomy): domain Bacteria; phylum Bacillota; class Clostridia; order Christensenellales; family DTU072; genus Stercoripulliclostridium_A. The sequence continues at coordinate 666 of JAZSKG010000072.1, read as the reverse complement.
TAACGTATCTTCTTACGCCGTTTTGATCGTCATAGGTGCGGGTTTGAATGGAGCCACTTACGCCAACCTTAGAACCTTTCTTAAGGTGTTTAGCGCAGTTTTCGGCTTGGTTACGCCAGCAAACTATGGGTAAGAAGTCGGTTTGTCTTTCGGTGTTTTGGCTTGCATAGGAGCGGTTAACAGCGAGAGTGAAACGGCAAACGCAGATATTGGAAGGGGTGTAGGATTGTTCGGGATCTTTGGTTAGATTACCAATAAGAATAACTTTATTCATAACACTCCTCCTATTAGAATTGCTTGGTGATCATTTGACGAACAACGTTTTCGTTAATTCTCATTTGTCTTTCTATTTCTTCAATAGCACTGGGAACAGACTCGAATTGAACAAGAACGTAGTAGCCTTCGGTTTTGTAGTTGATGGGATATGCATACTTACGGGTACCCCACTTGTCAACCATGCTTACAGAACCGCCAAGACTTTCAATAAGGTCAGTATACTTGGTGATAACTGCTTCCTTAGCCTCGTCTTCAATACCGTTTTCAATGATAAATAACATTTGGTATTTGTTCATATTTTTTACCTCCTTTTGGACTTATGGCCCTACTCTAGGTAGAGCAAGGATTTACAGTTGCCTATAAATGCTAATATATTATATATATATAAAT
>JAZSKG010000011.1:0-1789 GCA_045534735.1 Candidatus Stercoripulliclostridium sp. | reverse complement strand
CATAAGAGATTCAGTGTCGTCAACAGAAGGAATTTCAACACGAAGTTTGTCATTACCTTGACGAGTAACGGTTGCTTCGGTGTAGCCTTTAGAGAATAACAAAGCCTCTAAGTTAGCAATGGTTCCTTCAACTGCAGAATCTCTTTGATCTGGATCAATGTCTTCAAGATCCATTGCATAAACAACGTACATACCACCTTCTAGGTCAAGACCAAGTTTAATACTCTTGGAAACCCAGTAAAAGTCGTAATTAGACTTACCAATGGCAAAAGAATCTTGTCCATTGAGTGGGAATATCAAAAGGGCGAGGCCGATAACGAGAACGGCAACAACGACCAATATGATGATTGATTTGATTTTACTCACGAATATGCCTCCTAGCATTAGTCCTAAACATTATAAATCTTTTAAAATGTAAAGTCAATAATATTTTATTATATATTATTATAATTTAAAGGGATAATTAAAAAAGGTGGCCTTCCGACCACCCTATTAAACTAATTATCTTTTCTTTCAACGTATGCGATAGCCAAACTATTTTCCAAACGTTTTCTGGTTAGTATACATGCTTGTTCAAACTGACCTTCTAGTTTACCACTAAAGTTTTTAGCATTTGCAGCACATCCACCACCACAATAATATTTTGCGGGGCAATCTGTGCAATGTTCTTTTGCAAGTACTGTGTTTTTAGAGAAACGTGCGCGTACGTTATCGTTAAGAATGCCTTCGTAGACATTACCAATTAAATATTCTTTATCTCCAACGAATTGGTGGCAAGGATAAATTTCTCCTACAGGAAGAAATGCAACGTACACAGTACAGGCACCACAACCAGTTAGACGTTTATTAACGCAAGGACCATGGTCTAAATCTATCATATAATGGAAGAAATTAAACCATTTTTCACCTTTTCTGCGTTCAATGTAACTTTCTGCCAATTTATCGTACTCGGCTAATATTTTTGGCAAATGTTCATCCTTGATCACCAAATGATGGTCTTTAGGGAGAACAACAGGTTCAATGGAAATCTGATCAAAACCATGGTCGTTTAAGTACAAAATATCTTCGCTAAAATCAAGATTTTTAGCAGTAAAAGTACCTCTAACGTAATAACGTTTATCCCCTCTTACCTTCTTAAATTTGAGGGCATTCTTAAGAACTACGTCAAAATTAGGCTTACCGCTAGGAGAATGTCTAACACCGTCGTGCACACATCTTCTTCCGTCAATAGAAAGAACAACGTTATCCATTTCTTCGTTTAGCCAAGCAATGTTCTCGTCGTTAAGCAACAAGCAATTGGTTGTCATGGTAAAACTAAATCTCTTACCACGTTTTTCAGCCTCTCCTTTGGCGTAATCAACTATTCCCTTAACAACGTCAAGGTTCATTAGAGGTTCACCACCAAAGAAGTCTACTTCCAAATTCTTTTTAATACCACAATTTTCAAGAAGCAAGTCAATTGCCTTTTTGCCGACTTCTAGGCTCATATAGTCACGATCGGTATTATAGGTACCCTCGTTTGCAAAACAATATTCGCAACGCATGTTACAGTCGTGACAAATATGCAAGCACATGGCTTTTAAATATTTGTAACTCTTATTAAACGTGGTATATTGTGGCTTAGCATTCAAAACGCCTTCACGTTCCAGTTCTTCTATCTCTTCTAAAATTTCATTTTCATTAGTAATTCCGGACAGGTCTTTTAACTCTTGCTCGGTCATTTCCAATGAATATTTTTTCTTGGCACACAAAAAAGCGACATAGTCTACGTTAAGTAAACTGCCGCTTT
>JAZSKG010000132.1:0-3758 GCA_045534735.1 Candidatus Stercoripulliclostridium sp. | reverse complement strand
CAAAAGCAAACAAAATACTTTCCCAAATGGGCAAAGAGCCCATTGATTGGCAAATAAAAAATCTATAAGGAGCAAATATGGATTACGAGAAGATAGTAATGTCACGTGTAAGGTGGATTAAGGATATCCTTGCTGAAAGTGGTGCAAAAGGCATCGTTCTTGGCATGAGTGGTGGAAAAGATTCCGTTTTAGTTGGTATCCTTTGCCGTATGGCAACGCCGAATGTAACCGGTATCATAATGCCTTGTCAATCCAAACGAAATTATGGCGAGGATCGCGACCATGGTTTACTTGTTTGTGAACAATACGATATAAAAGTATTAGAGGCTGATTTAACGCCTGCAAAAGAGGCGCTAGAAAAGATTTTGGAGCCTTTAGACGAGTCGCAAACACCCATGGCATACGCAAACGTAAATCCTAGGCTAAGAATGATAACCTTGTATAATTACGCTCAACGCAAGGGATACCTTGTAGCCGGAACGGGTAATCGCTCGGAAATCACAATGGGATACTTTACCAAATGGGGTGACGGTGCTTGTGACTTTAATCCTATTGGGGATTTAACGGCGACAGAAGTTTTAGAACTTTTATACTATCTAGAGTGTCCTTCTTGTATTGTGGAAAAGGCACCTTCTGCAGGCTTATTTGAAGGTCAAACCGACGAACAAGATATGGGCATAACTTATAAAGACCTAGATACTTATCTTTTAACCGGCAACGCCACTAAAGAGGTAAAGGAAAAGGTGGACAACGCAGAAAGACGCGCAGAGCACAAACGTGCAATGGGCAGAATATATCCAAGATAAAACTCAAAAATTTTTCATTGTGAGGTCAAAATGAAACTCAAAGACATTATTGAACTTTTAAACGCTAAAGTTTATTGTGGCGAGGAGCAAGGCGACATGGAACTTGTTTCTGCTTGCGCTTCCGATATGATGAGCGACGTACTCGCTTTCGTAAAGGATCAAGCGCTACTTATTTCCGGACTATGTAATCCTCAAGTAGTTCGCACTGCCGATATGATGGACATCAAGTGCATAGTTTTAGTTCGTGGCAAAGTGCCTACTCAAGACATGATAGCCATTGCTAAACAAAAGGGTATAGCCATAATTTCTAGTGACTACCGTATGTACTCTGCCTGTGGAGTGCTTTATAAAAACGGACTCATAGCAGGGGACCAAGAGACCGTATGAGTGATGCGCTACATTTAGAGTTTGACGTAGCGGGCAACAATTTCGTATCTGCCGGTGGAGCGTCCGACGAGGTCAAAAAAACCTTAAAGATGCTTGGCGTTAGTACGGCTAGTATACGAAAGGTAGCAATCGCTATGTACGAAGGCGAAATAAATATGGTTATCCACGCAGGCGGAGGAAGAGCCATAGTAGATATATATCGCGAGAAAATCGTTATAGTGTTAAAAGACGAAGGTCCCGGAATTCCTAACGTTGAACTTGCGTTGACGGAAGGCTATTCTACTGCTACCGATTCCATACGCGACTTGGGATTTGGTGCGGGAATGGGACTCCCAAATATGAAAAAATATACCGATGAATTCAACATAGAAACTGAAGTTGGAAAGGGTACGACTGTAACGATGGTGGTGAACTTTTAATAAGGAGTAATTATGAAGAATATCCACACGGTTATGTTAGACCGTGATAAATGTAAAGGTTGTATAGCATGCATGAAGCGATGCCCCACGGAAGCTATTAGAGTTCGTGGTGGTAAGGCTCGCGTTATGTACGACAAGTGCATAGGTTGTGGCGAGTGCGTAAGAATGTGTCCACATCAAGCCAAATTGCCCATATACGATACCTTTGACACCATATTCAACTATAAATACAAAATCGCCGTTCCGGCACCTTCGCTTTTTGGTCAATTTAATAACTTAAAGACGGTTGATCTAATTTTGACGGGGCTTTTGGAAATCGGTTTTGACGACGTGTTTGAAGTTGCCGTAGGGGCAGAACTTATAAGTGAAAAAACACGCGAACTTATAGATAGTGGTAAACTTAAAAAACCCATAATTTCTAGTGCTTGCCCGGCAGTTGTAGAGTTAATTTATATGCGCTACAAAGGACTTGCCGATCACGTTATGGATTTGGTTGCACCTGCAGAGGTTGCACTCAAACTTGCTCGTGAACAAGCCGTTCAAAAAGGTATTCCCGCAGAGGATATAGGCGTATTCTTTATTTCGCCTTGCCCGGCTAAGGCTTATGCGCTCAAGAATCCTATTACCAGCGAAAGGGCTGTAGCAGACGGAGTACTTTCCATTAGTGAAATATACTTTAAATTGCTTCCCGTTCTTCCCAAGATAAAGGAAGTAAAGAAACTTTCCAAAACCGGAATGTTAGGCTTGCGCTGGGCTGCAAGTGGTGGCGAATGTATAGGTATTGATAACGACAAATATCTTGCAGCGGACGGCGTTGAAAACGTTATGAACGTTTTAAGAGAAATGGAAAACGATTCTCTTTCTTACATAGATTTCGTAGAACTGGGGGCTTGTCCTTCAGGATGTGTAGGTGGAGTACTTAACGTAGAAAATCCCTTTGCCGCACGTGCAAGAATACGTTCATTCCGTCATAGATTGGAGCCTATGAAAAATGCTCTTAACGTAAATGAGTTTGACGAGGAGTTTTTCCATTGGAATCACGAACCTGAGGTTAAAGACGTATTGCGTCTGGACGAAGACTTTGGACTTGCACTAAAGAAAATGAGAGAAATAGAGGAAATATATGCTACCCTTCCTCAACTTGATTGTGGGCAATGTGGCGCACCAAGTTGTCGTGCTTTTGCAGAAGACGTAGTAAACGGAGAAACAACTCTGGATAAATGCCAACAAATGAAAAATGAAGATTAACGATTTAATTAAAAATTTAAATGCAGATATAATTAGTATTGTCAACGTAGATAGGGAGATAGTCGGTGGATATTGTGGTGACTTTCTTTCCGTTGTTATGGGAAAGGCACCCGAAAACTCGGGCTGGTTCACTATTATGAATAACCAAAACGTGGCGGCGGTTGCAACGCTTACCGACGTAGGCGTTATCATACTTTGCGACGGCGTACAACCCGACCCATTACTTGACAAAAAGGTAAGGGACGTAGGAATAAACTGCATAACTACGAATTATTCCGTTTTTGAAGCAGTAAAGAGGAGTGGTCTCTAAAAAATGGCTAAATATCGCTACGATTTACATATTCATAGCGCGCTTTCGCCTTGTGCTGACGATGATATGACTCCCGTCAATATCGTCGCTACTTGTAGCGCACTAGGAATAGATATTTTAGCGATAGCAGACCACAATGCCATCAAGAACGTAGAGGCTGCAATGGAAGTGGGGGAGGCGTTAGGTATTACGGTTGTACCTGCGTTTGAACTTCAAACGAACGAGGATTTACACTTGGTTTGCCTTTTTCCGGACTTTGAGAGGTTGGAAGCCTTTTACAAAAAAATTAACTTTACCGATTTAAAAAATAGGGAAGATATATTTGGTAGACAACTTGTAATAAACTCCGACGATGAAGTAGTGGAAATAGAGGATAGTCTACTTCTTACAAGTGCAGAGATAAGTGAAAACGAAGCCTATGATTTAGCACTTAGGTATGGTGGAGTATGCGTGCCTGCACACGTTGATCGCGAATCGTTTGGTATGCTCGCAATGTTAGGTGGAATACCTCCTTATTATAAGTCGGTGGAGTACTCGTGTGACGGGGAAAACGACCCTAATTTAAAAGACCTTTTTATATTGCACGAC
>JAZSKG010000008.1:0-12828 GCA_045534735.1 Candidatus Stercoripulliclostridium sp. | reverse complement strand
CATTAAAATAGTGTGCTTGGAAACAACCTTCTTCTTTACTGCAGAATATATGATTGCCCCTATCATGGTTGCAAAATACAACATGAGGTATATTAGATATGAAATATGTGCAGGTCCATAAACCTTTATGAGTTTACTTGCGCCGTCTGCATGGTCAAGACTAACTTCCTTGTAGTACCACGGAAGATATCCGGTAGTACAAACAAGAGCAAAAACAAGTACGCCTACTACCGCAAGAGAAATTGGTAGTACCTTGTTGTAACGAATGTTGCTTAAATCAAATATGGTAAGTAGCATAAACATGGGTAAAAAGATGGAACCAAAATATGCTATCTTGTTAGCAACCAATGCAAACTCTACGGTTTTTGACAAAGACAGCATAAAATAGCCCATATTTACAATGGTAACAGCAATAAATACAGCCAGCAACCACTTGTCCTTTTTGCGTATGATGGAAAGGTATCCTATTAACATCATAAGCGAGATTGCCATTGTAATACCATAGACTACGGACATATCCACTCTCCTTATCGTTCTCTTATTTTGTGATTATAGCACATAAAATCGCTAAAAACAATATTAATTTTTTGTCCTCGTGCGCGCGCCTTTAGAGAAAAATTTTTTTAATTTTTGTATTTTTTTCGGTTTAACACAAAAAAAGACGACGCCTTGCGACGTCGCCCTTCAACTTTAAACTCTTTAAACTAGTCCATTAGTTTGCAGTACTCGGACATATATTGATAGTTTGCAATATCGGTCCAATATTCATCAAAGTAGTAGGTGGTGGAGAATACTAGTTCTGCGCCTATTCCACCTGCCCAGTTGTCTTCTGCTAGGAAGTAACGGGGATATCCGTTATCCCAAATTTCTATGGTTTGGTCTAGTTTGGTATAGTGTGCATCTGCCATACCTGAACTTTCCTTTAGGTTGGGAAGGGTAATCTTTTCGGGAGCCTTCTCAAGATTGAGTTTTAACTTCAAGGTGTAATATCCCTCTTCTTCATTGTAAGTTACGATTGCTTCATCTATGGTTTCTGCAGTAACGTCGTGGTCGGTTAGGCGATAGCCGTAATCGGGTTTTGCCATTTCGCCCTTAACGCCCTCGTCCCAAGGAATATCAAAGGAAGGATATCCTATTTCGTCAAGAACGGGAGAAGGTTGTGATTCTTGGTCGGGAGCAACGTACTTGAAGGTTTGTCTGTAGTCCATGCTTGCATCGGTGTAACGTGCTTCTGCAAAACGAGTGCTTTCGCCTGCTACTGCGCCCATGATTCCAACAAGAACTTTAATTAGTGGATCATCAAGATCGCCACCCATATATGCGTACTCGGTATAGTATTCTTTATCTAGATTGCGTACGTTAAAACGATATCCTAATACCGGTATGGTAAGCATGGTGTTGGTGTAAGAGGTTTGGTATGCAACTTTGTCTGCAGTGCAATATTTTTCGGAAGCGATGGCATAAAGTTCTGCTGCAAATTCCTTTACTGCTTGAGTGTCACTTGCATCGGGCATAACCATATTGAGTTTTTCGCCCTCGGGTTTTTCGCCCGGCTTAAATGCCTCAAGTTGAACCTTTTCACCACCACCCATTAGGGGTGCTACGAATGCAACTAGTACTACTGCGAGTATCATTGCTACACTTAGTGCAACTATTAGTTTCCTTAGTCCGTTCATCTTATATCTCCTTTTATCCTATATTTTTAAGCATCTTCACCTAGCATCTCCAATGCACTCTTTGGAACTGCTTTACTGTCGCCGTGCTTTACAAAGAACATAAGTGCTATGGAAATAATTACACAAATTACTGAGTATAAGAATAGGTATTTGGTACCAAATTCGTCCATTATTAGACCGGCAATAAAGGGGGTGATTGCTTGAGCCGACATAGTAGCCGTGTAATATAATCCGGTATATTTACCTATGGTTGCATTGGAAGAAAGTTCAACAACCATGGGGAACGTGTTAACGTTACCTATGATTAGACCGAAGCCTGCAATTAGATAGAATATAGAATATAGGTATACTGCATAACTGCTGGGTGTTGCGGCAAAGAAGAAGATTAATAGATAACTTATTACTGCGAGTCCGAAGCCAAGCATAATGGACTTTCTTCTACCAATCTTAACGGCTAACCAACCTACGGGAATAAATGCAATAGCGCTAACACCCATGGATACGCCACTTATGATACCACCGATACCTGCCGATTGACCAAGTGTTTTGGTAATATAAATGGAAAGGTTGGAGGAAATTGCGTTATAGCCCATAAACCACATAAAGATAGATGCAAGTATGAGTAAGAATGAAATCATTCTTGCCTTTTTGCCCTTTCCGCCTTCAAGCGCAATAGTTGCTTCGTCTGCTCCACCCTGTACTTCATCCTCGTCGTCGTTGGAAATACCATACTCTGCACAAAGCAGTTGACATTCTTCAAAGAGTTTGGGCTCTTTTACAAATACTAAATAGCAAGCAAGTAAAATTAGCATTGCGCATGCTACTGCAATGAATATTGCCAAGTAGCCGTAGGGATTTATCATAAACGTTATGGTGTAAATGAGGAATGCTACCGCACCACCTGCACCACCTGCCAGATTTATCATAGCGTTTGCTTGTGAACGCAAAGGCTTGGGCGTTACGTCCGGCATCAATGCAACTGCAGGAGAACGGAAAGTTGCCATTGCTATTAGAACTAGAAGCAATACTATCATATAGAGAATTAAGGGGGTTAGGTTGCCCTTGGTAATCTTTTCAAAGATTTGGTCGGTAGCATAACTATTGATACCGGTCTTTACGAAAGTATTATATTCTTCGGTATATTCGCCGTTTTCATCTAGGGGGTTAAGTGCAATGTCTAAGTATGCTTCCAGCGTATCGCCACCAAAATCTTTAAAATATTGACGGTCACAATAGTCGGAATTGCTTGCTCCTTCTTCATAAAGCATAGTATAAAGAGCCTTCGCATCATACACCTTGCCCTCGTGATCGGTATAGGTGTAACCCTCTACGTGGGTTGCAGTAATTTGGTCGCGAAGATTTAAACTTGACTTTAATTGAGCATTGGAAGTGATAGGTACGAATATCATTATGATAACACTTGCAATGGTACCTAACACAATAAAGGGAGTACGTCTACCCCATTTAGTGTTCGTCTTGTCACTAATCTTACCAAAAATGGGAAGTAAGAAAAGGCTCAAAAGGTTGTCAGCACCCATTATCAAACCACGCAAACTGTTGGATAGACCAAAGGTGTTCTCAAGTAGTAGTGGTACTACGTAGTCGTATGCAGTCCAGAATACTTGGATGATAGCAAATGCTAGGCCGACTTTTAAAGTTCTCCAATAATTGAGTTTCATCGTTCACCTCAAATAAACTTAATCTACTTAATTATAAACGAAATGTGTTCCTTTTTCAATACCAAATATTGAATTTATAATAATTTTGTTATATAATTTATATACATAATACCCATGTTCCAAAACAAGGAGATAAGTATGGCAAGGAAACTAGAGGTAAGATTTAACAAAACAACCCTGTTCATTTTAATAGCCATTGCAGTTATTTTAGCCCTATTGGTAGCCCTTGCTTTTAGTCCTGTTGGCACCGGATTGCTTGAGGGATTAAATAGCGATAACGGTTCCCAAACAACCGACAATAGTAAACTAAATATACAACTTGGTAGCAACGTTACGTCAAGTGATAACACCACCGTTCTTGAAACCATAACTGCCAAAATCCACTTCATAGACGTTGGCCAAGGCGATGCTATTTTGTGCCAGTTTCAAGACGGAACCGACGTACTAATAGACGGTGGCTCCAACACTTCCGGGCTGGACCAAATTAGAGATGATTTCATGGACTATCTCTTTAGTGCAGGCATAACTGATACCATAGAATATATGATAGTCACCCACCCCGACACCGACCACTACAATATGCTAACCAGGGTTCTTGATACCTACGACGTAGAAACCATATATTATAATAATACGGCAAAGGGCACTCAATACACCGACTTTATAAATAGAATTGGAGAAGAAGTTAGTGGTAATAACAACGTCGGACTTGATGCTGACGGCGAAATTTACGAAGACGTAATTAAGGGCACCGGTTATAGTTTTGATATTTACGCTCCCGGTTACGACCGTTTCCAAGACGAAAATGATGACTATGATGCATATGAATCCAATGGTATGAGCCCAATTGTAGTACTGGAAGTATCCGGCAAAAAGGTACTCCTTACCGGTGATGCTACCCATGAAACCGAGGCTTGGTTCTTGGAAACTTTAGGTGAAACTGCTCTTGACGTAGACGTACTTAAAGTTGGTCACCACGGCTCCGAGTCTTCCACCACCCAAACCTTCCTTGATAAGGTAAGTCCTGAATTTGCAGTTATTTCTTGTGACGACGGCACCAAACACTCGCACCCAAGACCGGAAGTTATGAATAGACTCTTTGATGACGGCATAGTTACCTATCGCACTAATCGTCATGGAGATATAGTCCTTCTCTTTGACGCAAATGGTAACTTTGCTTTCCAAGTAGAAAAGCAAGTAATGGTAGAAAACAACACTAAGAACGTCAACGACAAAATGCTCGTTACTTCCGTTGAAGAATAACACGTTATAGCACGTTAAAAAAGGCAAGCATAATGCTTGCCTTTTTCTTTTTTATATATTATCTGTAGAAACTATTTCCACCTATAAACTCACGAACGATACTGGTCGGTGGAATTTCATCATCAACGTCGGCTTCTCGTACAAAGTTTAGCACTTTTACCATATTGCGTACTTGGCTGTAACATTCGTCTGCCGGCTCAACTGCTTTAAGTAGTGGGTATATGTGCTTTTTGATTATTGCTAGTTCATATAAGGTTGCACTATTGAAGATAACGTCGGCGTTTTCTTGGAATGGGAAGATCCATCTTTCCTCCCCTCTCCTAACCGAATCCCACATAGCAAGAGTGTTTTGTACACTAGCACCTCTGGTTTCATAGTCGCGCATGGTGCGTCTAAGCAGTCTTAGATAACTTGAAGCAATTCTATTGTGGTCGTCAAGATTGAGCGCAAGTAGTGGACTAACGTATAACCTAAAAATTAGGTTGGGCGCCATATCTTTGGGTAGCAAGGTGGGGTTTAGTCCGTGGAGCCCCTCAACTATAATTACCGATTTCTCGTCAAGTTTAAGTTTGTGTCCCGTCCATTCGCGCTTGCCTCGTTTGAAGTTGAAGTAAGGAAGTTCTACCTCTTGACCATCAAATAGCGCGTCAAGATGCTCACTAAACAAAGTGGTATCTATGGTGTTTATGTGCTCTAGGTCAACGGTACCATCCGGACCGGGCTCAATTTTATCTCTATCAATATAATAGTCGTCAAGGCTCATTAGTATGGGTTTTTTGCCGTGAACCCTAAGTTGAGTTGCAAGCCTATTAGCAGAGGTCGTCTTGCCAGAGGAACTGGGACCTGCAAGCATAACTGCTTTTGCTCCCCTTTCACAAATCATATTTGCAATTTCGGAAAAACGTTTTTCGTGTAATGCCTCGTTAACTCGTATGAGTTCACGAATTCTACCGGACTGAACTAAGTCGTTTAAGTCTGCAACCGTTTCACACTCCATTAGTTCTCCCCAGTCTTTGCCCTCGGCATACACGCTAAAGAGGTTCGGCATATCCTTGTAGGTGGCAACAACGTCTGGGTTCTTATTGTCTGGAAGCAAGAAAATGAATCCCTCTTGGAAGGGTATGATATCCCAAACTCTAAGATACGACGTTCTAGGTGCCATTTCGCCATAGAAGTAATCGGCAAAATCACCCTCTTTGTAAATATTAAAAGTTGCCTTGCTTCTGTACTCTAAAAGACGGGCTTTATCTTCTAATCCCTCGTTCTTATAGTACTTAATGGCCTCTTCCGTTGGAATGGTGGTGCGCTTTAAAATAATGTCTTCATCAACGATTTTTTCAACCTCGCCCTTTAATTTTTCTACGCTAAAGTCCGGGCAGTTTTGCATCTTAATATATACGCCTGCATCACCTACCGTAAAGTTCATTTTGGCTTCTGCATTAGGCCATAATCTTTCAATTGCTAAGAACGTTACAAATTGCACGGTTCTCATGTACGTTTCTCTACCTTCGGGATCGCTATACTTAAGAAGGCGCACAACTCCACCCGATGCAGACACAGCCTTCCTTATGGAAGTGCGCTCGGGTGCAACGTCTTTTTCTCTAAGTGGCACGTAATTTAACGTAAACACTCTACCTGCCATCTTTGCAGAAATAGGATCGGTAGAAAGTTTACCCTTTACGAGCCCCCACTCGTTTACTATATCGTAGAGAGATTGACCGGGCTTTGCCACGTATTCTTTGTTGTCAATAATAAGTTTCATAGTGTTTCCTTTCCTATTAATAAATCTATTTTGCGTGATAACGATTATATGGTATGCCCTATCTTTCTATGCCGAAAAAACAAAAAAGTTGGCTACCCTACGTTATCATTGTGGTAGTCAACCATTTACGGTGGTTGGTAGAAACGCTTGCCCAATTGCAAGTATATACCAAATATTTAATTCATATTCTACTATATTTTACAATAAAATCCCATATAATGTCAATAGGCAGTTTTTTGACTGCCTATTGCGTGATATTTTTGTAGTTTTTGGATTTAAATAGATTTATTCCAATACGTTCGTCGTAATATAATCCACTCCCATTTCTACCAAGTTTTCTGCCCTGCTTATTCCGTCAACGGTCCAGCAGTTGACCTTAAGCCCCGCCTTATGGAAAGCGTTAACTGCATTGGGGGTAAGTGCTTGGTGGGAAAGGGCAACGTCAATATTATCACGAACCAATTGCTCTATGGTTTTAGTGCTAAATGCGGAAAACAAATACATTGCCGATTGCTCGGGTAAAATCTTCCTTACGTAAAGAAGATTATCGTAATCAAACGAAATAAAGGTTGTGCGTGAAATATAGCCTAATGAGTCTATTATATCAATTATGTTCTTTATCTCCGCTTCTGTAAAGATAGATTTTAATTCTAAGATCGCTTGCTTATCGTACTCTTTACAAATAATTATATATCTTTCTAAGGTCGTTAGATACTCAACCTTAACGTCATCCTCGCGCTTGGGAAGAAGTGGTACTTTTAAGAGGTCTTCTAGCGTGGACGTTTCTACCTCTATATTCTTGCCTGCTATCCTAGTTAAAGTCGCATCATGACACATAACGAATTTGCCGTCCCTCGTCTTACGCACGTCGCTTTCTATTCCGTAATAGGAGCGTTTTCCTGCCTCAATAAATGCAGACTCCGTATTTTCCACTTCCATGCCGGAAAGACCTCGGTGGGCTATCATTTTTACAGAACCATTATCAAAAGAAGTGGTTTTTGTCGGCACCTTATTGCATGCGCAAATGGTAAAAAGACCGAGTACAACTAAAATGCAAGCAAATATCTTTTTCACGTTAACGTCCTCTCATATTAACGAAGAGAGCGATTGCTCGCCCTCTATCCTTCAATTGACTTATATTAATATTTAATCTTTGCGTTAAGTGCCTTAATTCTTTCTAAGTCTACCTTAAGTACCTTACGGTCATAGGTAAGAAGTCCGTTAATTTCATCTTCAACGTCGGTAAGTTGCGTATAAACGGTAGCAGAAAGGCCCTTATCTATGATGGGAAGAATTTGGTTTTCAAAGAGTTTATGATATGCGTTATCAAAACTTTCCAAATCGCTATATGCCTTATAACCGAAACTCTTTGACTTATTAAATACGTGATCTGCTACTGGTACGGAGTATCCACCAAATTCACTTAGTATAATGCTTCTGCCGTACTTGTCTTCACTGGGAATGGTTACGGGACGGAAATATATGTGCAAGGAGAAGAAATCTCCACCACCTTGATCTATCCAACCACTTGCGTGGTCTATGGGGCGAGTGGTGTCAAACTTCTTAATGAAGTCAACTGCTTTTAGCGAATCAAATTGTCCCCAACTCTCGTTAAAGGGTACCCAAAGTGCCAAAGATACAACGTTGTAGAGTTCTTTAATGGTCCTCTCTGCGTCTACGTAATATTCATCACGGCATGCCTTGTCTTGACGGCCACATAGTGAATACCAACTATCCTTTGCTTGAATGTGGAATAGACCTAAAGCACCATTGAAGAGTTTGTTTGCTCCGGTACCACCGTTAATGAAATCTTGCCATACGAGAATGCCAAGTCTATCGCAGTGATAGTACCAACGAAGAGGCTCTATCTTGATGTGTTTACGTAGCATATTAAAGCCCATCTTCTTGGTGATTTCCACGTCGTAAATCATGGCCTCATCACTTGGAGGAGTATACATTCCGTCCGACCAATATCCTTGGTCAAGAAGTCCGTTGTGGAAATAAGGCTTATTGTTTAACATAATACGTGGTTTGCCGTTTTCGTCTTTGCCAACGGAGTATTTACGCATACCGAAATAAGAGTCTACCTTGTCTTCTCCCATGGTTACTTCTAGGTCGTAAAGGTAGGGATTTTCCGGGCTCCAGAGTTCGTAGTTTTCTAGAGTAACGGTGGCTTCGCCGTCCTTTAAAACTGCCGTTGCTTTAACTTCGCCCTTGTCTTTAACTATAACCATACCTTCCCCAACTTCGCCAACTACGTTTGCCTTTACGGAAAGAGTATTGGTGTCAATGTTTGGGGTGAGCCATAAGCTTTCAATGTATGAACCGGGTACGGATTCCATCCAAACCGTTTGCCATATGCCTGATTGAGGGGTGTAGAATATGCCACCACGTTTGATCTTTTGCTTGCCACGTGCTTGACCATAAGTATCGGTGGGGTCAATAACTTCTAGGGTAAGGGTGTTTTCTCCATCAACGAGAGCCTCGGTAATATCTGCGTAGAAGGGGAAATATCCACCAACGTGAGTGATAACTTCCTTGCCGTTTACCTTTACGACTGCCTTGTAGTCTACGGCATCAAAGTGTAGTAGTACTCTGCCCTTATTAAAGCCGTCTTCCAAAGTGAAAGTGCGCTTATAGTACAAAATATCGTTGGGAGTAACCATTTTTTCTACGCCGGAAAGAATACATTCGGGAGAAAAAGGTACTACTATTTTGCCTTGATAATAAGTAAGTTTTTCCTTCTTGGGAAGTATTGCATAGTCCCATTCACCGTTAAGGTTAACGTAAGAAGATCTAACCATTTGGGGACGTGGGTACTCCGGTAGAGGACAACTCTTGTCTAGTTTTTCGCCAAAGGGAGTGAGAAGTTTATCAAATTGTTCTTTTGCCATATTCTATCTCCTAAAAAATTTAACTCTATTTATTATGATATACCACTTTAGTAATTTTTGCAATAGCCAATTTTGCGCGCACGCGTAAAAAATATATACTTATTTAAACTTTTGTGGTATAATAATTATATGAACGCGCAAATAGAACTGGAAAAGTTAATAAACAAACTAAAGGAAGAAGGTAAAAGGCCCTCCCTTCTTTTGCATGCCTGTTGCGCGCCTTGTGCCAGTTACCCACTTGAGTACCTTTCTAAAAGTTTTGACGTAACTCTTTTTTACTATAACCCCAATATTACGGAAAAGACGGAATACGAAAAAAGGCTTGAAGAATTAAGGCGTCTTTCTCATGAATTCGGCTTTAACGTAATTGACGGAGTATACGACGGAAAAATCTTTTTTGAGCACTCAAAAGGATTGGAACAAGAACCCGAACGTGGAAAAAGATGTGAAAAGTGCTTTTCATTGCGACTTAGTAAAGCAAGTGAGGTTGCCACTTCCTATGGCTTTGAATATTTTGCAACAACACTTACCCTTTCTCCTCTTAAAAACGCAACTCTCATTAACGAAATAGGATTGTCCGTTGAAAAGGAAGGTGGTACAAAATACCTCCCCTCCGATTTTAAGAAAAAAGGTGGGTATCTGCGCTCCATAGAACTTTCCAACAAGTACAATCTTTATCGCCAAAACTACTGTGGTTGCGTCTTCAGTAAAAGAAAGGATTGACATTAACCCCCTTACTATATATAATGTAGAAAAGAATTAGGAGTAACGTATGACCAAATTTGATATAGAACTCGTTGGCAAAGTGGGCTCCATGGCCCTTATAGACAAGGTAAACAACGACATAGACTATAACGTTATAGCACGCATCTCCAGAGAATTAAAACCCGGATATCTTTGGGTTACTTCCGGTGCTACGGAAATTGGCAGACTAGACTACATTCATCGCAACGGAAAGGAGTTGGAGGGTGACTACAACGACATTAAAACCGACTACGCAGCACAAGGTCAATCCATACTCCTAGAAACCTATCGTAGATTTGTAAATTCCAATTATTCCATTAGACAGTTTCTGGTTGAGCATCAACATTTTAACGACCCCATGAAGTGTGAGCACCTAAAAAATGCCCTACTTCGTTGCCCTATTCAAGGCGCTGTCCCAATTATTAACTATAACGATCCCGTTTGCTCGGAAGAGAATCGCAAAATGGAAATACAATCATTGCGTTCCAAATCTCAAAAGGTTGTTGAGTGCATTGATAATGATGAAACAGCCTCGCAAATCGCTTGTTTAGTTAAGCCCAGAAACCTACTTATTCTTTCCGGTGTAAACGGCATTTTTACCGACATTAACGACAAAAACAGCCTAGTTAAAACCATAACCGGTAAAGACGTTTACGAGGTACTGGAACACATAGACTACTACCAAAACTACTGTGACGGAGCCTCTAGAAAGGGTGCAAACGGCGCAAGAGCAAAACTTGAGTACGTAAAAGAGCCTATTAAACTGGGAACCACCGTTTACATTGCCAACAGTAAGTACGGCATTAACGATATTCTAAACGAGAAAGTACCCTCAACAAAAATCGGCATAGATTTAAAATAGTAACGACATAAAAATAAGACCACCATTTGGTGGTCTTTCTTTTTTGATTTTTATAAAACTTTGGATAAGAACTCTTTAAGTCTTTCGCTCTTTGGAGCGCCAAATACTTCACTAGGATTACCCTCTTCTGCAATAACGCCTTCATCCATAAAGAATACTCTGGTTGCTACTTCACGCGCAAATCCCATTTCGTGAGTAACTATAACCATTGTCATTCCATCTGATGCAATTTGCTTAATGAGGTCCAAAACTTCTCCTACCATTTCGGGGTCAAGAGCAGAAGTAGGTTCGTCAAACAACATTACTTGAGGATTCATTGCAAGTGCCCTAACTATAGCGATACGTTGCTTTTGTCCACCACTAAGCGTAGAGGGATATACGTTTGCCTTTTCACTTAGTCCAATGCGTTCAAGAAGTTGCATAGCATTTTCTTCCGCCGCCTTAACAATTTCTGCCTTGTTCTTAAAAGGAGGTTCCATTATGGTTTTTGGTACAGGATAGGAAGTTCTTCTTAGTATCCTTTCTGCATTCTCAATTTTGGTAACCAGTTTAACCTTTTTCTTTGTAAGATTCTTGTCGTAAGTAACTTGCTTTTTGCCTGCTTTATCTACAACGACTTTGGTGGCTTCCCATTCTTCTTCTATGGGAGCAAGCAATATTTTGGTTTCTTCTATAATCTTGCGTTGCTTTGCAAGTTTCCTATCAATTTCAGCATGAATTTGGCTTTCATATTTGGTAAGAATCTTGTTATAGAAAGGCATTATTCTATTATTAATTTTTGCATCTTTTAGTTTCTTTGTGTTAACGGTAATGGGAGCAAGGGTAATATTATCTAATACCGTTAAATTGTTGAAAAGATTAAATTGTTGGAAAACCATTCCCATATCTTGACGGCATTCGTTAATGTCAATCTTAAGGTCGGTGAGGTCTTTTCCGTTAAATATAACCTTTCCTACGGTCGGATCTTCAAGTACGTTAAGGCAACGCAAAAAGGTGCTTTTTCCACCACCACTAGGTCCAATTATCGCTATGATTTCGCCCTTCTTAATGTTTTCGGTAATATCGTCTAAAACAAGAAGATTGCCAAACTTTTTAGTAAGATTTTTAATTTCTATTAAAGTGTTGTTTTCAACTTCGTTATTAATTGCGCTCACTTCTTGCCAACCTCCTTTCTAAGAGTTTCAAACCAAAGGTTATAATGTATACGGAAATAAAGTAAACTATTGCTGCGAACAAATAGGGAGTAATAACGTTATAAGAGGTATTAACTATGCCCTTGATTGCAGTAAAGAATTCACTAACACCAATAATTAGTGCAACAGAGGTTTCTTTAAGTAGTACTATTGCTTCATTTCCTAGAGGGGGCAAAATGTTTTTGGCAGATTGAGGAAGAATAATCCTTTTCATGGTAGTACCATAACTTAGTCCAACTGCTCTACCTGCTTCAAATTGACCACGGTCAACGCTCATTATACCTGCTCTCATAATCTCTGCAACGTAAGCACCACTATTTAGACCAAAGCCTATGGTTGCAATGATATATGGTGATACTTCACGACTAAAGAATATAACGTCTGCAAATATTACGAAGCAGATTATCATTAGTTGAACCAGTACCGGCGTTCCTCTTATAACTGCAAGATAGGTTTGAGCAAATCCGTTTAGTACTTTGTTGTACCATTTGTCTTTGGGTAAAACCATGCATACTGCAAGAATGGTACCGAGTACTATACCTATCGCAAGCGCCATAACCGTTATTGCTAGCGTCCATCCGTAAGACTTAAGCAACAATAACATTATCTCTTTCTTAAAAATTATACTAAAATCTAATTTCATTTAACCCTTCTTTACATAGTTTAGGGCTGTCTCCCAGGAAACAGCCCTACAACTTTAGTTGTTTTTAATTATTAACCGAAGTATTTTTGGTTGATCTTATCCATGGTGCCGT
>JAZSKG010000282.1:0-11912 GCA_045534735.1 Candidatus Stercoripulliclostridium sp. | reverse complement strand
CCTATTACCTTTTTGGTTATAATCGTTCCTGCCATAAGGACAAAAGATCTGTTTATATCGCTGACTTCGCTATTTACTTTTTTGCCTATGAGAAAGTCGTATGAGGGTGGCGTTAATATATCGCCGTCGCCTAAATCATTCCTTTCAGGCGTACTTGCATTTAATTGTAAAAGTTCGTTCTTGGGTGCTTTAGTTTTAAGTTTTAGTACCCTATAAGTCGGATTTGCTACGATTATATTTTCGGAAATAGACGTTATACTCTTTAGTTTTATTTTTCCTTTATCACATTCAAGTTCGGAGTTTTTGCCCCTTCCCAGAATTAGCATATCCTTTACTTTTCCAATTCGTTCACCACTTACAAGTATCACTTCTTGACGAATGGTGATTTTGAAATATTCGTTTAGAGGAATGCTTTCATTTTCGTACTCCAGAGTTGTAATGACTTCTCCAATGGAAAATATCTTTTCTACCGAAACCACTTTGCCACTATCTAGGGCTAAAAAACAAGGAGAAAGGGTGCTCATATGTACGTATGCTCCCTCAACGTATCCTAACTCTTGTGCATCTTCCAAACTGACCATTCTTTTGCCTACAATTTCACTTAGCAACATATTTACCTCACAAAATAAAGTTTTCACACAAAATTTCTATTGAAATTTTAGCGCGAGTATTGTATATTAATTATATGTTGCTAAATTCAAACATATTCGTGAGTTTTTTGGAGAATAATCCCAATCCGAATATTACAAAAATTGAATACTACGAGCGAAAGTTTAGCGTAAAAGAAACGGTAGAAAGCATACTTAAGGTAGGCGGTTTTTTGGTGGAATATGGTTATGCCGGTGGAAGTGTTGGAATAATGTTACCCAATATTCCGGAAGCCTTTTTTACGTTATATGCTTGTGGTGCAACTGGAAGTATTGCAAACCTAATTAACCCAAGGTTACCTACCTTGCATCTTAAAAAGATACTTCTACAAACGAAAACAAAGATTTTGTTCCTGTATGATGCACTATATGCTAAGCATAAAGAAATGCTAGATGAAATAGGGGTAAACGTTGTTCTTTGTTCACCATTTTACTATCGCAAATTGTTGCGCCCATTGTACGTTGTAAAATCAATTTTAAATAAAAAATTGTATTTTGAAAGGGTTTTAAAGTGCAAGCCGTGTACTTACGTGCAAAATTCAGGTAAAGAAACCGTTGCTTATATTCATTCGGGTGGCACGACAGGGGAGCCCAAGACAGTTCTTATCTCCTCATACGCACTCAATAGTCTAGCAAGCGCCATTTTGGAAACGGTGCATCCCAACAAAACCTACGATGCAGAAAGGGATGCTATGCTTATGATGCTTCCCATTTTTCACGGCTTTGGTTTAGGTGTTTGCGCACATACGATTGCTTGCGCTTGTAGAGTTGTGCTTGAGCCTAGATTTGTACCTGGCGAAAGCATAAGAATGATAAAAAAACATAGGATAACTCACCTTGCCGGCGTACCTGCAATGTATAGGAAGATGCTTAGTATAAAGGCACTTTACGACGGTAGATTAAAAGGTATTGTAAATGCTTTTTCCGGTGGAGATAGTTTGAACACCCTTGTAAAAGAGAAATTTGATTCTGCCTTAAAAGAGGCGGGAAGCGATGCAGAGATAGTAGAAGGTTATGGCCTAACCGAAACGGCATCAGTAGTGACCGTTAGCATTAAGGGAGCAACAAAAGTAGGCTCACAAGGACAGGCCCTAAAGGGAAATGAAATTAGAATTTATGAGAATGGCAAAGAGTGTGCTATCGGCGAAGTAGGTGAAATATTTGTAAGTACGCCATCACTTATGAACGGGTACTTGGATAACTCTCCCTCCAATACCATAGAGATTGATGGTAAAGTTTTCTTAAAGACAGGCGATCTTGGATATTTAGACGAAGAAAAGCACCTATTCTACCTTGAAAGAAGGAAGAGAAGTATAAAGATAGGTGCCATTAACGTTTTCCCACAAGAGATTGAAAGGGTATGCAGAAATATTCCGGAAATAGTAGAATGCTGTGTCGCGCGTGCATACGATAGAAATAATAAACCATACGTAAGACTGCACCTGCAATTAAAGGATGGCGCTATATTGAATGGCTCATTAGAAAATAAAATTAAGAGAAAAGTGGAACGAGAAATAGTGCGTTATGCTTCTCCTCGCCAATTTGTGTTGGAAAAAGAAATAAAACGCACAGAGATGGGCAAAATAGATTTTAATTATTACGAGAGTAAAAAGGATTAGTTTTCTTCTTTTAAAGCAATTTCGTAGGATTCCAATATTTTATCGCGTAAATAATTACGTACTTCAGTGCTCAAAGGATGGGCAATATCACGATACGTACCATCGGGAGCCTTTCTTGCTGGCATAACAATAAAGCAATCACCCTCTTTTGATTCTATTACCTTGATATCGTGAACAACGAAAGAGCCATCAAAAATAACACTTGCAACAGCACGTAGTTTAGTGTCGTCTTGTTTTATAAGTTTAATACGCACATCTGTAACTTGCATATACACCTCTTTTGTTTTGATGAGTTAGCAAAGTTAGTTACACAAAGCGAGTAATCTAAGTATATAACATAAATAAGGTTAATTCAATAGGGTAAAGTAAAATTTTACTAAAATTTATGATTTTTTTATAAAATAATAACACCTTATTGACGTTTTGTGCATAGTATAGGTTATGATTTTTGAAAGTATCGGAAATAAAATTTACTTTATAGGAATTGGTGGAGTTAGCATGAGTGCGCTAGCAAAATATTGTATATTGCTAGGATGCAAGGTGAGTGGGCGAGATGAAAATTACTCTAAAAACGTAGAGGAACTGGTAGAATGGGGTGCAAGAATAAGTATAGGTGAGACGAGTAGTGATTTAGAAAAAGCAGACCTAGTCGTTTATACTGCATCCATAAAACGCAACCACCCAGAATACGTTCGTGCCGTTGAACTTGGGAAAAAAATGATTTCCAGAGATTTCTTTTTGCACGAGATAAGCCAAGATTTTGGAAAAATTGTTGCGGTTAGTGGCACTCATGGCAAAACTACTACTTGTGCGATGATTACAAGTATTCTTTTGGAAAGTGAAATTGGATTCACCGCACACGTTGGTGGGAAAAGTGAAAAAGGAAATTTAGTCTACAAGGGCGACGATATATTTATTACTGAGGCATGTGAATATAATCGTAGTTTTCTTGCGTTAAAACCAGACGTTTCCCTAATACTTAACGTAGAAATGGACCACCCGGACACCTACCAAAACGAGGAGCAATTGTATGATGCTTTTCGCTCGTTTGCATGTAATTTAAAACGCAACGGCACCCTAGTAGTTAATGCAGATAGTAGGTACTATGACTTCATTAAAAGCACACATAAAGATATGCGCACTTATGCAATTAAGAATACTGCAGATTTAACGGCTAGGAATATTATAAATTATGGAAACGGGATATACGGCTTCCAAATAGTACAAAAAGGATACCAAAACTTGGATATTAGACTCAGTATATCAGGGTACCATAACGTAGAAAACGCGCTGGGAGCAATCATTGTAAGCAGGATCTTAGGGGTACCGGAAAGAAGTATACAAAGAGGCTTGGAAAAGTTTAAAGGGGTAAGAGGGAGAATGGAGTATTTGGGTGAAAACGATGGTAGTGTTATTTATCGTGATTACGCGCACCATCCAACGGAAATATCGGTTGCGCTTCGTACCATACGAGAAATGTACCCAAACCATAAAATCATCACCTTATTCCAACCACACACCAGAAGAAGAACGGAGGCCTTACTGGAGGACTTTGGAAAAGCCCTTATTGAAGGTGATGAATTGTTTATTCTTAAAGAGTATTTGGCAAGAGAGGAAAGCGGTGGTAAGGGCGCATATGAACTTTATTTGGAAACAAAAAAACTGCATGATAAAGTTTACTACTTCGGAACTCATCTTGACGTTGTGAAGGGAATAAAAGAAAGCCTAGGTAGGGGAAAGGTGTTATTGATATTGGGTGCTGGCGACGTTATGGAACTCGGTGCGCTTTTTATAAAAGAAAAATAATGCTTTCTCTAGTGATTTGCTATTGCAAAAGGTGGGCTTTCATGCTATAATACTTTTACACGATTAGGAGAAATGCATGAAACTTTATACCGCAAACGGCAACAAAGACATCAAAGTGGTGGAACTAGAAAATTCTGCTCCCGAAGAATACGTTAAATTGAAGGTAAGCATGGTTTACCCCTCGCTTGTCGATCTTTCTGTTTACGAGGGCAAATTAGACATAGACTACCCAAGAGTTCCTTGTAGAATGGCTACTGCCGTTGTTGGTGAAGACCGTCCCGAATATGGTCTTAAACTAGGTTCCAGAGTGCTTATTAATCCATACGTCAACCCCATTTTGCCAGAGGACGAGAACTATTCCGACGTTGAGGTGTACGGAATAGATCGTGACGGTTTTTTACGCGACTTTCTTTCTATGCCTATTGATAACATTATTCCATTCCCGGAAGAGGTTAAAGAAGACGAGGCGATTTTTGCCGACGTTGTCGCAGTTGCTCTAAAAATTATTAACGAAATTAAACCGGAAAAGGGAGAATATATCGCTCTTATAGGTGGTTCCCTTCTTATGAACGTAACGGCTCAACTTGCGCTTTATTATCAAGCGATACCCATTGTTGTTAGTGCAGATGAAAGATTTTTGCAACTTGCCGAAAAGATGGGGGTGTATTACACTATTAACGAAAGACTGGAAGACGTTAAGAAGAGAGTTTTTTCCATTACCGGTGGCAGAATGGCAGATCATACCGTGCAACACGCTCTTGATAACATTACCCCCAATTTTATATATTCTCTTGCATCTCGCGGTGGAGAGTGTGTTATTGCATCGCTAAATAGCAATTTTATTCCTCGCCAAGAAGCCGATCTTAGCATGGTTGCAAAAAATAATTTAGTAGTAAAAGGGGTTTGTTGTGGCATAGAAGAGTTTAACTCTGCCATCAACGTGCTTGCTCAAAAGATACTTAATTTTGAAGGTTTCATAGATAAAATCGTACCTATTCAAGAGGCAAAAGAACTCTTTGACGAACTTTCGGAGGATCATTTCCGTTATCAAGGTGCCGTAATAAGGGTATAATACGGGGAAAGGAGCAAAAATTATAATATTGTCGCTCAAAATTAGTTGACATACTTAAATATAATAATTATAATAATTAAGCAATTTTGTGAAAATATGAGCAAACGAGGTAAATAGATATGAAAGAAAAGATCCATCCTAGCTATAAAGTTGTTGACGTAGTATGTGCTTGTGGCGCAAAGTTCAGAGCCGGCACTACCAAAAACGTTGATGTTCTTAAGGTTGATATTTGTAGCCAATGCCATCCCTTCTACACCGGTAAACAAAAGGTTGTAGACGCAGGCGGTAGAGTTGACCAATTCAACAAGCGTTACGGCAGAAAATAAGTTTACAAAACATCAATTTCTAGGTAGGTGCAGTTGAATCTGCACCTATTTTGTTAAATTAAAGGTTATGGCAAAGAAAAATTGTACCAACATAGGTGGACAAGCCGTACTTGAAGGCGTAATGATGCGTGGCAAGACTGCAGAAGCAGTTGCCGTTAGGGATCCTTATGGTAAAATTCAAGTAGAGAGCAAGCGCCTACCGGAGAATAAATCCGTTGCCTACAAGATTCCCATTGTAAGAGGGGTTTTGAGTTTTATAAACAGCCTAATTGACGGCTCACAACTCATAATGCGCTCCGGGGAAGTTTATGGCGAAGAGGTAGAAAGCGAGCCAACCAAAGTGGACGTATGGCTACAAAAGCATCTTAAAATAGATAGCATGAAATTAGCCACCTATATCGGTTTGGTGTTGGGCTTGGTGCTTGCCGTCGGCTTATTTATAGTTGTTCCCACACTTCTTAAGAATTATGTATTCGGGCTTATAGATATGAGCCCTCTTGGCGTATG
The DNA here is from genome assembly GCA_045534735.1 of Candidatus Stercoripulliclostridium sp. Lineage (GTDB taxonomy): Bacteria > Bacillota > Clostridia > Christensenellales > DTU072 > Stercoripulliclostridium_A. Next base: position 5,935 of record JAZSKG010000282.1, on the reverse strand, counting down.
GGCTAACTTTGTGGAAAATTTAGCATTAGGATTGGTTAGAATGCTTATTTTTGCAGGTTATATACTAGCCGTTTCCAGAATGAAAGAAATTAAAAGGCTATTCTCTTACCATGGTGCAGAGCATAAAACCATTGCTTGTTACGAAGCAGGTGAAGAGTTAACCGTAGAAAACGTAAGAAAGCATTCTCGCATACATGATAGATGTGGTACCAATTTTATGTTTATAGTAATGATGGTATCCATTCTATTCTTTGCTATTTTCTTCTCACTTATAGAGGCGTTAAGTGGCTGGAAGCCGGAAAAACAAATATTTGAAATTCTCATTAGACTTGCTTCCCTTCCTTTGATTGCAGGGCTTAGTTACGAGGCACTAAAGTTTTTTGCAAAGTATGATAATATTTTTGCACGTATTTTTAAAGCCCCCGGTAGAGCAATGCAATTCGTTACGACTAGAGAGCCGGAAGACGACATGATAGAGGTCGCTATAGTGGCATTCAAAACCGTATTGGAATTAGAAGAAAACCACGAAGTAGCAACAACCTCTTTCCGTACTTCTTTACCCATCAAAAAGGTACTAGAGGATATGGGTAAAATAAATAGTGCTACTCACGAGAATGAAGAAATCATAATGTGCCTAGCCGGTTATAAGAATAGGCATCAAATGAGTAGCGAAAAAGTAATATATAAGGATATAGCGGAAAAAGCCCAAGAAATTGCTAGAAAGAGAGTGGAAAGTGATGAACCACTACAATATCTACTTGGCAAGGCAAACTTTTATGGACTAGAGTTTTCCGTAGACAAGAGGGTGCTAATCCCACGCTTTGATACCGAAATTTTGGTTGAGTGTGCGTTGAAGGAAATAGGGGATAAAGAGGTAAAGGTACTGGACGTATGTACCGGTTCTGGCGCAATTGCAATCGCTATTGACTTAAATTCTAACGCAGAAGTAGTGGCTACGGATATATCCAAAGACGCATTGGCAGTAGCACAAAAGAATAACAAAGAACTTTTTGCATCGGTAACTTTTGTAGAAAGCAATTTGTTTGAAAACGTAAACGGAATGTACGATTTAATTCTTATAAATCCACCTTATATTCCAACCATGGACCTAGAGGGCTTGGATAAGGAAGTAAAGGACTACGAGCCAAGCCTTGCACTTGACGGAAGCGACGATGGACTAGACGTTTATCGTGCCATAAAGAAGGAATATGATGCTCATTTGAATGCAGGTGGCGTTCTTATGATGGAAATAGGCATTAATCAAGCCGAGCAAATTAAAGAAATATTTGGCGAAGTAGAATTCGTAAAAGACTATAACGATCCCCCTATTGAAAGGGTAGCGATGATCCGCAAGGGAGAATAATATGTTTGAAAAATTAGATTTTATGCGCACGCGTTTTGCTGAACTCAACGAACTTATAGGTAAACCTGAAATCGTTGCAAAACAAGACGAGTGGCAAAAACTTGTAAAAGAGCACTCACAACTTGGACCTATCGTAGAGGCCTACGAACAATATCTTGCATACCAAGAACAAATGGCAGAATGCAAGGAAATGATGAAGGCCGACGACAAGGAAATGGCAGAGATGGCTGAAGTGGAATACTATGAACTACGCGACCAAAAGGATAAACTTGAGGGAGAAATCAAGATCATGTTACTTCCCAAAGATCCTATGGATGAAAAGAATGTTATCATAGAAATCCGTGGTGGTGCCGGTGGTGATGAAGCAGCACTATTTGCATTTGAACTTATGAGAATGTATCACTTCTTTGCCGATAGATTACGTTGGAAAGTAGAAGACATCAATGTAAACCAAACCGAACTCGGTGGCATTAAAGAAGCCGTATTCATGATCAACGGAAAGGGTGCATATTCAAAAATGAAGTATGAAAGTGGCGTTCACCGTGTTCAACGCGTGCCGGAGACCGAGTCACAAGGTAGAGTTCACACCTGAACCGTTACCGTTGCAGTTTTACCGGAAGCAGAAGAGGTTGCGGTAGAATATAACGAGAAAGACTTTAAAATTGATACCTATCGTTCAGGTGGTGCAGGTGGACAACACGTTAACAAGACGGAAAGCGCTGTTAGAATTACCCACTTACCTACCGGTATCGTTGTAGAATGTCAAGACGAGCGTTCACAAATCAAAAACAGAGAAAAGGCATGGAAGGTTATGAACTCACGTTTATACGATCACTTCCGTACCTTAAAAGATAAGGAATATGCAGAAAATCGTAAGACTCAAGTTGGTACGGGAGATCGTTCCGAGCGTATACGTACCTACAACTTCCCTCAAGGAAGAGTTACCGACCATCGTATAGGATTTACCCTATATTCACTTGGCGAGTTTATGAACGGCGATATGTTCCAAATGGTAGAAGCATTGGCACTTGCCGATCAAACTGCAAAACTAGAAAAGATATCCGACTAATTTTAGATTAGTTTACCTTTAGAAAAAGGAGGTATAAGTATGAAAGATAAAATTTTCTACAACGAGACTAGAAACCTTCTGGAAACTCATAATTTTACTCATACTTTGCAAGACGTGGAAGAGCCTCAACTTTTCCGCACCATGTTTGATTACGAAAGTATACCCAAAACTCTTTTTAATTTTACACACGTTCCCATGTTGTGTCCGGAAGAGATTTGGATAACGGATACCACTTTTCGTGATGGGCAACAAGCACAACAACCATTTACGGTTGAGCAAATAGTTGACCTTTATAAACTTATTGCTAAACTTGGTGGACCTAAAGGGCTCATTCGTCAATCCGAGTTTTTTATTTATAGCGAAAAAGACAAAGAAGCAGTAAATAGGTGCCTAGATCTTGGTTTAGAGTTTCCCGAAGTTACATCTTGGATACGTGCAAACGAAAAAGATTTCCGTCTTGTAAAAGAGATGGGATTAAAGGAAACAGGCATACTTGTTTCTTGCTCGGACTATCACATCTTTAAGAAGATGAACCTCACCCGTAAGCAAGCAATAGACAAATATCTTGGTATTGTTAAAGATGCTCTTTCTATCGGAGTACGTCCTCGTTGCCACTTTGAAGATATCACAAGAGCCGACTACTACGGCTTTGTTGTTCCCTTTGCAACTGCACTTAAGGAACTAATGGATGAAAGTGGTATACCGATTAAAATTCGTTGCTGTGATACTTTAGGCTATGGCGTAAGTTATCCCGGCGCAGCAATGCCACGTTCCGTTCCCGGAATCATTTACGGCTTGAATCACTATGCTGAGATTCCATCTTCTCTACTTGAGTGGCACGGACACAACGACTTCTACAAAGTAGTAACCAATGCTGCAACTGCATGGTTGTACGGATGTAGTGGCGTTAACTGCTCGCTTCTTGGAATAGGCGAAAGAACGGGTAACTGTCCTCTAGAAGCAATGGCAATAGAATATGCTTCCATTCGTGGCACTACCGATGGTATGGATTTAAGCGTTATAACAGAAATAGGGGAGTACTTTGAAAACGAACTGGGATATAAAATTCCCCCACGCACTCCATTTGTCGGCAGAGCATTTAACCTTACTAAAGCAGGCATTCATGCTGATGGAATGTTGAAGGACGAAGAGATTTATAACATATTCAATACTCAAAAGATTTTGAAGCGTCCTCCTCTAGTTGCAATAGATTCTCACTCCGGCTTAGCAGGTATAGCATTCTGGATAAACGCATACTTTAATCTTCCCGACAATAAGAAGATTGATAAGCGTGACCCAGTAGTCGTTGCCATAAAGGAAGAAATAGACAAGGAATATCTTGAAGGAAGAAATACGGTTATAAGTGATGAAGAAATTCTTAACATTATTGCTCGCGTAGATAAGCCAAGATACAGAAAATTAATGCAACACAAATAATGTTAAGGTTTGGTGAAAAATAGAAATACCCCCTTGAAATATTTTTAAAAGGTGGTACAATAAATATATCAATAATATTTTAATTATTGAACTTTATAATTAGTGAGGAATTATGATACAAATTATTTACGGCTCAAAAGGAACTGGTAAAACCAAAAAGATTATTGATCAGGCGAACTCCAGTATTGCGAAGGAACTAGGAGACATCGTCTTTATCTCAGATACCTCTCGCTACATAAGGGAAATTAAATATCAAATTAGATTTACCAACTCTAAAGAGTCCAACATAAAAACAGAAGACGGACTACTTGGATTCATCCAAGGTATGATAGAAGCAAACTACGACATTCGTCTTATATTCATAGATGGTGTTGCTAGAATGATCGGCAAAGAAATAGGCGAAATGGAAAACTTTTTTGCTAGACTAAAGGCTATTGCTACTAAGAGTGAAGCAAACTTTGTTCTTACCATTTCTGCAGACTATGATGAACTTCCTGCATTCTTAAAGGAAATTGCAGACGCATAAGGAGCATATATGGATTTCATTAGCACACGCGGATTAGGTGCAGTTAGCGCCGGTACCGCTATCCTTAAGGGAATTGCAGAAGATGGCGGACTATACGTTCCGTCATTTTTTCCACAACTAACCCAAGAAGACTTACGTAACATGATAAGCATGGATTATGCAGAGCGTGCAGCCTGCATAATCGGCATGTTTTTGAGCGATTACACCGAAGCAGAAATTTTAGATTACGCGCGCAAGGCGTACGCGAGATTTGATGGCGAACCTGCACCCGTTGTAGGCGTTGACGAAAGTACCTATGTTATGGAACTTTTCCACGGTCCCACTCTTGCATTCAAAGACATAGCGCTTACTCTTCTTCCCCACCTTATGGGAGCAGCACACAAAAAGTGTGGTTCTGACAAGAAAACTCTCATTTTGGTTGCAACCAGTGGTGACACCGGTAAAGCAGCAATAGAGGGATTTAAGGACGTAGAGGGTACGGAAATCGTTGTAATATACCCAAGCGAAGGCGTTTCTGCTCTACAAAAACTACAAATGCAAACCTCTAGTGGCGGTAACGTACACGTACTGGGCATAAAGGGTAATTTTGACGATGCACAAAGTGCTGTTAAGAGGATATTCAATTCTAAGGAAGCCAAAGAAAGATTTGAAAAGTTAGGTTACTCACTCTCTAGTGCAAACTCCATAAACTGGGGCAGACTGGTTCCCCAAATCGTTTACTACGTATCCGCATACGTAGATATGTTGGGTTGTGATGAGATTAGAGAGGGCGAGACTATCAATTTCGTAGTACCTACCGGTAACTTCGGTGACGTTCTAGCCGGTTACTATGCAAAGAAGATGGGACTTCCCGTAAGTAAACTCATAGTAGCATCTAACGTAAATAACGTACTTACCGAGTTCTTTACCACGGGTAAATACGACATTAATCGTCCCTTCCACAAGACGATGAGCCCTAGCATGGACATTCTCATTAGTTCCAACTTAGAAAGACTTCTCTTTGAAATCTTTGATCGCGATGCAAGCAAGGTTCGCGAGGTTATGGATAGCCTAAAGGAAGATGGAGAATATAAGGTTTCATTAGAAGAAATCTTTGATAAAGTTCCCGAATTTTTAGCATATAGTTCAGACGAAGAGGGAACCGAGGCAACCATAGATAATTTCTTTGAAACCTATGATTATCTTTTAGATCCTCACACGGCAGTAGCAATGAACTCCTATAACGATTATTTGACGGAAACGGGCGACCAAACCAAGACTGTAGTCGTTTCTACTGCCAGTCCCTATAAGTTCGCTCACGACGTTTATGCTGCAGTATCCGGTAAGGATGAGCCCGATCCCTTTAAGGCAGTAAAGAAACTACATTCTTACACTATGACTGCTATTCCTAAGGAAATTAGTGAACTTCAGTATTTAGATCCCATTCACACCGACGTTGTAGCAGTAAAAGACATAGAAAAAGCAATATTTGCATACTTTGAAAAGGAATAATAATTATGGAAAACAGCAATAATCAACCTAAAAAGATAGTATATTCTGG
>JAZSKG010000305.1:0-15518 GCA_045534735.1 Candidatus Stercoripulliclostridium sp. | reverse complement strand
TTTCACCGGTGGGTATCTTCTTGTTCTTTAATCCAACAGCAATATTATTAAATACGTTTAAATGAGGGAAAAGCGCATACTTTTGGAATACGGTGTTAACAGGACGCAAGTGAGGAGGAGTCTCCGTAATATCCTTACCATTGAATAGCACGGTACCACTAGTGGGTTTTTCAAAACCGGCTATCATGCGCAGTGTCGTTGATTTACCACAACCGGATGGTCCCAAAAAGGTAACGAACTCTCCGCGCTTAACGGAAAAACTAACGTTCTTAACGGCAGGTTTACCATCATACTCTTTTTGAACGTTCTTTAATTCAATAATAACGTCTTTCGTTTGTACAGCATCTTTTGTTATTTTACTCATTTCGTACTCCTAAAAGTTACTCGGTGTAGTTACCCATATAATTTTTGCTTCACGCGTTCCCACGTTTACGATTTTGTGTTCATGCGCACCATCTATGTAGAAAGCCTCACCACGTTTTGCAGTATGGTTTTTTCCGTCTGCTTCTATGGAAATCTTGCCCTCTAGTACGTAACCAAATTCTTCTCCTTCAAAAGGATATCTAATTTCAGATTCCCCGTTTTCGGGAAGCACTAGTAGAATGGGTTCCATATCGTTCTTTTGTGAGTTTGGTATTAGCCAAGTAGCACTGCCAGTTCCGTTCTGAGAAAGGAAAAAGTCACTTTTACCAAACACCAATTGCTCCTCTTTTGCTTCAGCAAAAAAGGCTTGAGGCGTTACTCCCAAAACATTTAGAATATCTATTAGCGTGGCAATAGATGGGGATGCTAAATCGTTTTCCAATTGGCTAATGTACCCCTTGGTGAGTTCTGCTCTCATTGCAAGTTCCTCTTGCGTAAGGCCCCTACGTAATCTTATTGATTTTATTTTGGCTCCTATTTCCATAATTCTCCTCACCTAAGCGCGCATATGTACGCATTGTAAATAAATCATAACAACAATACTTAATGCTGTCAATAATTTTGTTTAATTTTATTAAACTCAATTTTGTTTAGTATTATTAAACTTTTTTATTAAAGTAACTTTTTAGACCACGTGAGTTATTATTTCAATAATAATTAGGCAAAAAAATACGGAAGGGCTCAGCCTTCCGTACTCTGGTTTTATTATGTTATACCTTGGTTACTGCAACGGCTACGTAACGTAGGAAACCTTCGTAGTTGTATGCGTGTTTCCACAAGGTATTTGCGCCACCAATGTCTCTACAGTCGGTTCCGTATACTTTGTTCTCATTTCCAACGTTACCTTGAATAACACCTTCTGCGTTCCAGTCGGGAGCATAAGAGGATGCCGTGTATCCTTGAGTGTTGTAGAAGTATACGCTTGCCGTACCACTTAGGTATCCGGATGCAACAGAGGTCCAGGTGAAGCCTACGTCTATACTTGCCGGGTTAAAGATCGTACCACCACCAATGTATTCTGCACTTGCCGTAACCGTACCGTAACTTCCACCCGTTCCGTTACCTCTTGCGTTACCAATGTAAGCATACATGCGCTTGTTAACGTCAGTTGCTTGGTCAACCCACAAGTAATGGAAGAACTTAACGTATGCGTTACCGGAAGCAGAAATGTTGGTGTTAGTACTGTAACCACAGATTGCACCAACGTAAGAAATATTTTCTAGTTCGTCGTTGGATCTTCTGTTAACCATCAACTTAGAGTTGTTTGCAACACCCTCTACTCTACCTTCGTTATAGCCTACTACGCCACCAACGTAAATATAAGAGGTATCGGAACCAGAATCTCCGTGCATCATGCCGTTAGAACCGGATACCGGTTGATATACTGCAACGTTGTTGCTTACGACTTCGTATGCTGCACTAGTTGGGTCGTAGTCGTCAGTTGCGTTCTTGGTTCCGGTAATACTACCTCCAACCAAAGCACCAAGGTTGTAACCTATCATACCACCATAGGTACCACCTTCGTACGCACTGGTCTTTGTACGTGAGGTATACATTCTAGCCTTAACCGTGGAGTTTTCTACAGTACCAAGGTTTACACCAACTATACCACCAACCATAGAGCCACTTAACGTCAATCTAAAGGTACCTGTTGTTCCAACTTTAGCACCCGAAATAATACCATTGTTGTAACCGGCGATACCACCGCCACCATAGTTGAGGTAGTTGCCGTCAGCGCCTGAAGTGGGTTCTACAAATCCTGTTGATGCACCGGCAGAACTAATAGTAGTATCGTTTTCCATGATGCTATATTCTACGTTTGAAATTCTTCTATTTACGCCTATTGCACCAACGATTCCACCTACTGCAACCTTGTTGCCACTATCGGATCCAAGACGAACGTCTATTGCTTTTACGTTTTGTAGAGCAGTTTGAACGATAGTAGAACCGGATGCTTGTATAGTTCCTACTATACCACCGGCACCGGTGCCACTCTTACCATTACCACTAATAACGCTTACGCTATATACAGTATATCCGTTCTTAGAACCTTGTACTCTACCATATTGACCTATGGAACCAACCAAGCCACCAGCGCCACCGGTATAATCGTTACCTAAGCCAACGTATCTACCACCCCTGGTTGCATTTATGGTTAGATCGGCTATGTTGGAGTTAGTAATCACACCTTCTGCATCGGACTCGCCTGAAAGCAATCCTACCAAGCCACCAACGAAGTTATAGCCGGTCACGCCGTTAGAATCAAGTAAGGATCCCTTTTCTTCGTAATATACGTTATCAATAGTTCCACCGAATACGCTACCTGCAAGAATACCTACGTTATCTGCATAAGAAGTAATGTATGATGTACCGATGGAAACGTTCTTAATAACGCCACCACGATATACTCTTGCAAAGATACCTACGTTTTCATAGATATTGGAGCCTAGTTTAAAGTTCAAGTTATATAGGCTATAATTGTCACCATCGTAAATGCCGTTAAAGCCATTGGAATAAGCGACACCGTTTTCGGCTACAAAGTAACCAAACAGAGGTTCGGTTAACGCATTGTTAACTTCATTTAGGTTAATGTCTGCAACTTGCTTGAAGTTTACGCGTAATGCGGTACTTCCGGTTTGTCCGTAAATTAGTGATCCGTTATTGCCCTTATATAGGTTGTCCATATTACGCATATGATCTACGTTTGCAACCATGAAGGGATTTGCTTCGGAGCCATTGCCGGCAACACCAACCACACCACCGTTTGCAAAGGGGTAGTCGTAAAGACTGGTTGCTGAGTATTCAACCGGCAACAATCTTGCCTCTTCTTCAAGAGGTTCTGCGTCGTCCCATACGCCGTTTCCGTTGCTATCCGTATAGGGCTCGCCACCTACGTCAAAGATACCATTCTTATTTATATCTTCGTATTCTTCTGCGTCGTCCCACTTGTCGTTGCCGTTTAGATCGGTATAACTATCACCATAATCGTATATACCATTACCGCGATCGGTAAATACTTCACCTTCGTCGTATCTGCCGTTATTATTTGCATCCACGTATTCTTCCGCATCATCCCAAGCGCCGTTGCCGTTTAGATCGGTGAACAATTCGCCGTAATTATAGATACCATTGCCCTTATCAACGAATGCTTCGCCCTTATCGTATACCCCATTGGTTCTATCTTCAAAGTATTCGCCAAAGTCATATTGACCATTAACATTGGAATCTACGTAAGTTTCAGCGTCGTCCCATACGCCGTTTTCGTTCTTATCAATAAAGATTTCACCAAGGTCATATTTTCCGTTAGGTGCATCCACGTAATCTTCACCAGCGTCCCATCTGCCGTTACCCATTGTATCGTCAAATTGTTCGGCGCCTTCGCACTTTCCACTTCCGTCTTTATCAACAAAGGGTTCTGCATCGTCGTACTTGCCGTTGCCGTTGCGATCGGTATATTCTTCGGGAACGTTATCCCATACGCCGTTACCGGTGTAATCGGTATAAACTTCAGCATCATCCCACTTGCCGTTGCTATTAGAGTCAACCAAGGGTTCTGCATCGTCCCATACGCCGTTGTCGTTAGAGTCAACGAATACTTCGTCATCATCCCACTTGCCATTGCCATTAACGTCGGTAAAGGGTTCTGCACCGTCCCATACGCCGTTGCCGTTGGTGTCGGTTAGAGTTTCATCAGCATCCCATACGCCGTTGCCAAGGTCTTCAAACTCTTCACCAAGGTCATATTTGCCGTTTTCATTTGCATCAACGTAGGGTTCGCCACTATTCCAAATACCGTTGCCTTTATCAACGAAGGCTTCCTTATCGTCCCATACGCCGTTGTCGTTAGAGTCCACTAAGGTTTCAGCGTCGTCCCATACACCGTTAGCGTTTGCATCGTCAAATTCTTCACCTTCGTCGTACGCGCCGTTGCTGTTAGCATCAACGTAAGATTCTGCGCCGTCCCATACGCCGTTAGCGTTTGCATCATTGAATGATTCAGCAGCGTCATACTTGCCGTTGCCGTTTGCATCGGTATATTCTTCTGCAGTATCCCACTTGCCGTTGTCGTTTCTATCTATATACTTCTCGGCAGGATCGTACTTACCGTTACTATTTACGTCAACGTATGGTTCTGCGGGATCCCACTTACCATCGCCGTCAATATCGGTAAGTTTTTCAGCAGCATCCCACATGCCGTTGCCATTGGTGTCGGTATATTCTTCAGCATCGTCCCATACGCCGTTTACGTTAACGGTATCTTCAAAGGGCTCGCTTGCATCCCACTTGCCGTTTTCATATATTTCAACAAAGGGCTCAGACTCATCCCATTTGCCATTGCCGTTTAGATCGGTGTAGGTTTCTGCTGCATCCCACTTGCCGTTGCCGTTTGCATCAACGAATGTTTCGCCGTAAGTATACTTGCCGTCGGGAAGATCGTTATAGTTTTCGCCTACGTCGTAACGACCATTTGGAAGGTCTATGAAGTCTTCTTTATCATCCCATACACCGTTACCATCGGTAAATGCTTCTGCGTCATCCCACTTGCCGTTGCGGTTTGCGTCAACGAAGGGTTCGCCGGCATCATATTGTCCATTGCTGTTAGTATCGGTATATGCCTCTGCATCATCCCACTTACCATTGCCTTCATCTATGAAACTTTCTGCATCGTCCCATATGCCGTTACCATCGGTAAAGGGTTCACCCTCGTCATATTGACCATTGCCGTTCAAGTCTTCATATTCTTCAGCAGGATCGTACTTGCCGTCGTAGCCATATTCGTACTCAACCCAACTTGCGCTTCCGTAGTAAACGATATGTTGTATCTTCTTTCTGATGCTGGAGCCATCAAAGTTTACGCCTATGCTAATGTTGTCGCTGTCAAGAACGTTAAAGTTGTCAATCAAGCGATTTGCATAGTCACCCTTAACTTCGCCATCAAACGTACGTCCTACTAGGATGGGGATATTTCTTATAGCAATAATGCCGTCAACAATGCCACCATTGAAGGTATCGCCTATTCCACCATCTTTTACGAAATATGCTTCGTCGCCATATACGTCGGTGCCAAGTTCAACTGAATTAGGATCAGCATCATACAGTATTCCACCTAGTTCGTTAGGTAGTTTTATAGCAGAGCCTACGTATACGTTGTGAAGTACCAACGTGCCGTATGACTCAAAGTTTACGTTAACGGTCTTTTGATCGTTAGCGGTTATTACGATTTCCATACCCTTAATTGCATTGTTGTAGCCACTTATAGCACTTGATGATCCATTCAACAAGTACTCGTTGAGGGCACTAATTGTGGGTATCTTGGAGTTATTTAGGTCGGGAGAGGCCCCTCCGTCCCAAACGTTCCTGTTATCATCGTTAACGGCCGTGATGTTTACGAACCTATCAAACAAGGGATTGAAACGAACGGTATCATTTAGGTCTCTAGAATAGTTAGTGGAAAGCGTGAACTTATACTTAGCACCTACTCTTGCGCTTTCAATAGTGATCATTCTATTGCCGGAGATTTCGGACTGTAGTACCCATTCGTAATCTTCGCCTACTTTTTCCCACTTGTAACAATTCAAAGTGGGCATAGAATCCGTAAGTACTTGGCTATAACCGGAGAGGTTCGTAACCATTATACTTATATTGTATGTGCGTATATAGCGCGCGTAGATTTCAAACGAAGCATCCATTAGAACGTTCATTTGATTGTTAACGGGGTTGAAACTATAAGTAATATACTTTCCGGTTCCTACGCCGTTAATATCCCTAATTTCTTCTTTCATTAGGTAGTAAGTATAATTCTCTTCTACAACCTCTATTACACCGGGGGTAGATGCAGTGCCCGTTAATGACAAGGGATATGCACCACCATTGCCGTTTTCGGTTACGTACCAACCTGCAAATTCATATCCTTGTATTGCAGAGGGGAACAAGGTTTGAACGGAATAATAGTTAAAGTATCCGGCAGAACGTTGAGTGCTACCAATCTTTGGATCGGAATCGCCTTGTCCATCTATGAATATAGTTTCATCATAGAGAGCAGTTGACTTAATCAACGTCATTCTTTCAACCTTTTGGAATAGAGGTCTAATTCTTATTGCTGCAATGCTTTGTGACGATTCATAGTTGCCGTTATAGTCATACTTAGAAGCATCAAACATGCTACCGGCCGGTGCGTTACCATTACTATCTACGTATGCAGGATACGTGGTATCAAACAAGCAAGAAACGGGGAAGGTAAAGGTGGGCTTGTTTACCATGTTTGTTTGAGAGTTGGGATCAACGTAAGGAATGTTTCTCCACTCAAACTTAGTTTCAGATACGCGTGCATAATATTGCCATGCAATTAGTGCAAAGGTGTCTGATGAACTAGAACCACCTACCCAATTTAGGGTAATCTTGTTGTCGTTCCAAGTATTGTAAGTAGAATCTGCCGTGTTCTTGTTGGTTGAATCAACAGTATTCATCTTACCAAGCATTTGGAAGGTTGCATCCGTCTTATCGGAGTTATTATCGCCAAGTTTAGGATCAACGTTAACTGAACTTGTAAAGTATTGTGTCAACGTTTCGTCATACATAATGGCAGATGCCGTAATTTGACCGGGATCCAAGTAGTTTCCGTTGTATAAATACTCGTTTTCTATAACAATGTTATAGACGGGAACGAACTTAGCAACGATTTCAACGTGATAAGAAGTATATGGAACGTTGTCCACAACAGTAGTTTGATCTACAATCGTTACACCATTTACAAGGCCGTCTAAGTTATTAAGGATAAATGCACCTTCATATGTAGACGGATAGTTTTGTAGTAATTGCGTATAGGCATTTACTCCGTTTATAAAGTAACCTACGAATTGGTAATACTTCTTAAATCCTACCGTGTTTTGTTCCATCAAACCGAACTTGATGTCGTAGAACAATTCGGTATTGTAGTCATACAGGCCGTCTGCGGTTGAATTATTGGTAAAGCCAATGGTATAACCGGGGTTACGTCCTTCGTCGGTAATGAGGCTTACTTTGCTTGTTACGTTGATTTGCTTCCAGAATCTAATCTTAAAGATAGCGTTTTCTGCCCATTTATTTAGGGTAACGACAACTCTCGTAACTCTGCCATTTGAGTCTACTTGTTTATTAATAGTTACACTGCCGTCTGCCTTTTCCGTCAAGGGGCTATAGTTAGAACTAAATTGTTTGTAGCCTTGTGAATCGGGCGTAGATAATGGCAACAATTCCATTATGCCGTCAAACCTATAGTTTGCCTTGGGGATAATGGTAATGGTTAACGTTTGTCCCGGTCTCATATCTAGTGAGTTGTTGGTTAATGAACCTACTACTTCGCCGTCGCGAGCATAGGTTACGGTACCACCTTCACTGCTTGTTTTAGCACCTACCGTTTCCATAGCGAAACTTACGTACATTACGTTCTTGAAATAAGCATAAACTAGCCTATCTTCTAACGTTTCAACACCGGTTACGTAAGTATCGTCGCGTTGGATTTGTCTGCCACCTTCATAGGATACTACGGAATATGCGTAGCCGTTTTGAGGAGTGGGGTTAATAGAAATACTATCGTTACCACGAAGTATTAGTTTTGCGCCACTTAGTACTCTATAAGTGTAAGATGCATCGTTAATGCCGTCTACGTCGGTTAAATTTTCTTGCGTACCAACAACGTTGGGTAGAATTACACCATTAGCGTTATTGGTGCTATAACTTGCAACTGCAGTTAGACTTGCATATTGACGATATCTCATTCTGGAAGGATCGTTGCTTGCAAACGAACCCTCTATGTACTTATATTCGGGATGAATTTGAACGGTTATTTCATAAACCCTAAAGAATACGGCTCTAAATTCTCTGTCTTTAGTCATGGTGTAACTTAAACGTTGACCATTAGATTCAAGAGATATGCCACTACCATTAGGATCGTGAGTTACGTAGGTCCATACGCCGTTTACGTATTCTTGGAATCCTTGGAATGAGTAGGTATTTATGCTTCCTACCGCGATGCTTATAGTAATGGTTGCTTCAGTACCATAGTCGTGAGTTGTGGTAGCAATTCTATCGCTATAAGAAGTGGTTAAGGTGAATACGGGTACCCTTCTGCCATTTTCTAGAATGGTGGGAACTTCGTTTGCTTCAACCTTTCTACCCTTGTTAACAACGTCGCTTCCTACTTGTTCCGCGGATACAAGGTACATGCTGGTTAGAGATTCGTGAACGTCTTTTTCTACTTCATAGTAAACGTAAATGGTGTTGTTAGAAGTAGAATGGTAATCCATCATGCTTATAATAGATTCATCTAAACGAACCGATACGCTAGCGCCCTTGGGAGTATAGATATTGTAATTTCTATCTGAACTGCCCTCTAGTCCAAAGTTATAAATAACGGGACTGCTACCCTTACGTTGACTATATAGCGCAAGGCTGGTTATGGAGTATCCTTCTTTTAGAGTATGAAGTATTGTAGAGGATACAACGGGATCGTAAACAAATTCATTGCCCTTTAGTTCTATTCCCAAACTATCTGTTTGAGAAGCGCTGGTAACGTGTACGTTGTTTACGTAGAATTGTGCAGTAAATCTTTGCTTTTCATAAATGGTAGTTATAACTATCTTGTCTTGACCATTTACGAAAGTATCGTCTATTTCTAGTAATTTTTCAACCATACTACCATCGCTACCTTTAATAGAAGTAGTCGTAGTGTAGTTGTAACGCATACTATTCTTAGTATAAACGGTGGGGATAACCCTTCCGTTAACTTCTAATCTTGAGAGATAGAATCCTTCATCGGAAACCATTCTGATTTCAAAGAGTTCATGGTGGCTAACAAGAGTGATGCCGGTAGACTCAAAGTTACCACCGGATGCCATCTTATATTCTACTTCATATACCTTTATTGCATAGGTTACGTTAACAACAACGTTACCCTTCATGCTGGATATAGTATAGGTACGTACGCCACTACCATCATCAATATCAAGGTCGGATTCACCTAGTACTAAGTTGGATACCAAACCTCCGTCGTTGTCCATAGTAATAAATACGTTGTCAATTCTGTAACCATTAGGTACTTGTAGAACGATGGTTAACTTATCGTTAAATACAGCCCTTTCTATTAGTTGAGCAGTATTGCCTTCGCCTGCTTGGAATCCACCTGCAACGTTAGTGTAGTATGCACGAGCGTTCTTACCGATAACGTTTTCATTGACTATGATACCACTTACTGCATTAATAGTCTTAACGTTGCCGTTCTTTTGAGTTATTTGATATTCCTTATCATAATCACCGTCAAGAGTTACGTCGTATTCTTTGTTTGCAAGGGTAATCTCTATATTCCAGTTGGAAGTTACGTGGTCAATAGTATATACGCCATCTTTGCCAAGAATTGCTGCTACGTCAGGTTTTTCATCGCCGTTTACTAGAACCTTGCCTACTATCGTATCGTTTACAACGAGTACGTATCCACGTTCTATAACCAGTCTAATGCTTGCACTTTGATTCCAAGTTACTCTAGATGAACTGATTTGAGCAACGCCACCTACAAAACTATTTACTTGTATGGTGTATACGTGAATTGTGAACTTTACACTATAATTGATTACCGGTATAGCACCGTTTACGGAACTGCTTTCCTTAATAACCTTACTTACACGCATCAAACCATCTTCATTAGTGATAGTTGCAGTATCGGTACCTATCAAGAATTCTGCAATTCTATAACCATTGCTTGCATCAGGTAAAGCAGAGAATATTAGTTCCGTGCCATAAGTTACTATTACGCCGTCTTCTTTAATCCATGCAGTACCGGTAGCAAGTCTTTGTTCTTCTTCCGGTATTTCAATACCGGGTTCCCATATCAAAGTATTATCTACGTCGTGAATGGAGTATTCGCCGTAACCGCTACCAATTGCCTTAACGTATATGGTTTGAATTTCGTACGTTACTCTAAACTCTAGGTCGGAAGTTATGGTACCTGCATATACGTTATTTCTATTGGCCAAGTATTCCATTCTATCTTCGCCGTTAAGTTCAAACACTTTGTGTTTGTAACCTTCACCGGGGTTAGCCTTAATTGAATAATTTAGACCATATTCATATTGTCCGTTAGGAGCCTCTACGGGATTATTGTTATAGGGATTTGTAAAGGTTGCTTCTAGTGAGCCGGAAAATTCATACGAAGAACCGGAGTTCTCTAGGGTTAGCCATTGTTCATAAGAGAAAGTGGTTCTTGTAAACTCTACGTTAACGGCAATGATATCTCTAGAGATGCCTCTTAGGATATAAGCACCACCGGTAGTGTTAAAGTTGTTTATAACCGTGCTTTCTTCTTCGCCATCATCTCCTATATATACGAACTCAAGTTTCGCAACGTAGTAGCCACGAGCAGTTCTGGGAGTGATTAAGAATTTAACGTTGCTTCCGTGGGTATATTTCGTTGATAGGTTTGGAGTGCTTCCGTTTACGGTAACTACGCCGTAGGTTGAAGCATCAACGTCTACAGATGCAAAGTTTAGACTCTTATTGACTGCATTAACGTTTATGGTGTATTCATTTATGGTATATCTTACAACAACCATAATGTTGCCGTTAACAACGCCTTCAATAGTATAGAATACTTGGTTAATGTCGTTAGAAACGCTATCGCTCTTGTTCCAATCTTCAATTACCCTACCATTAATCTCTAGGTAACTAATGTGGTATCCTTCTTCCGCTTGTAGTTTAAGTGATACCTTGTCACCGGCGCCCAGTTTGATGTTGCTTGCATCTTCATATGCGCTATTGTCCTTCTTAACCGTGGTGGTGCCACCCAAACTATCGTTTACAACTATGGTATAAACCATAGGTGCAAATTCAACTACTAAATCCAAGTCACCGGAAACGTACAATTGTAAAGTACCAATAATACATTCACCGTTATTTATGGTTTGGTTAACAAGAGTCTTGGGAGAAATAGATTGTCCGTTTACCAAAATGGAACTAATGAAATATCCGGCATCGGCAATAAGGTCTATCATCTTGGTGGTTCCAAAACTTACCAAATCTTCGCCCGTTTGGCCTACGCCGTCTAGTACTCCGTTTTCACTGCTGGAATAAGTTAAGGAATAAGTAATGGGTAGGAACTCTGCACTGAGCGTTACGTTACCGGTTATTTCGTCTTTCTTTAGGGTATAGCCCTTTGCGGGATCGTAATTTGCTTCCGTAAGAGGTCTCTTTATAATACTTGTACCATCACTATTATAAATAGTGATTACAAAATCGTTTTCATCAATATAATAGCCTTCTACTGGTGAAAGTTTAATTATTAAATCTTCAGAACCTGCAAGTATTAACGATTTATTTGCAGAAATAGTACCATTTTCAACCTCTCTTGTTTCTACGGTATAATAAATACCACCGAATACTGCCATAACCTCAAGGTCTTCCTTGATCGTCATGGTATATACTCCGTCAACAACGGGCACTACGTTACCATTAATGAGTAATACCTTTACTTGACTATTTGCGCCGGGAGTGAGGGTGAACTTTACTTCTGCATCTGTGGCTACAGCACTGCCGGATGCAATTTCTACACTTTGAGATTCAACCTTAATAGTACCATTTCCTTCGGATACGTAATTGATAACGTTAACGCTTGCATCGCTATCCTCTTCCTCCATGTAAACGAAAACGTCTATTTCGGAATGAACGTCGTAAACAAATAGAGTTAACTCTTGGTAACCATAGGTTTCGGAAGTGAGTATAGAATAGAATCCCTTTCCGGGAGTTGCTACGTACTCGCCCTCTAATGCTTCATAGGGGTACTCTTCTCTTGGGTCTTTGTTTCTAATAATAATGTTTTCTAACTCTAAACTATATCCATCTTGTGGAATGATATTTATGGTTAGGGCAGAGCCATAGGTAATACTTGAAGAGAAAGTGTTAACGTCAGCGCCCAAAGTATAACCGTTAATTTGTACTTCGTTGCCCGCCTTATTAAGCATATAAACGTCATAGTTTAATGTAATGGGAAGACATTCAATAGTTACTTCATAACTTCCATTTACGTTAACTAAAGTTACAACGTGACTCTTTACAATAAAGTCGGCACCGGCAAGATTAATGTCTTCATTGCGTATGGTACCACCCTTCTTGCTTTCAACTTGGATACTATTAATATAGTATCCTTCTTTTGCTTCAACCAAGAAATCTACCGTTTGACCATGCTCTACGTCACTAAAAGTGTGACCCCCTTGAGCGGGATCAAGGTTTATCTTGTTGCCGTCAAAGGTTACGGTAGAATAACCACTCTCATCAACGAAACGTGCATAATAAGTTGTTTTGCTGAAAATAAACTTGACGTCATAATCTTTTAGTGCTTTTCCTACTTCAAATTCACGTGCAAGTTGTACGTCGTCGTAGTATTGAGGCTCTCCACCATCAATAACGTATGCCGCAACGTAATATCCACTGGAAGTGCTTGCTTTAACGGTAAATGATTGACCATAGTTTACGGTAAAGGGAGTACTTACGATACCTATGCCTTCGTAAGAAGTGGTTACGTTATAGTATAGGTTTGCATATTCTACTTCAAATATTACGTCACTTTGAATATCAAGCAACTTGAGTTGCATGTGCGTAATACGATAATCGTTCTCCTTTTGTCCTTCATCAAGAGTAACAACGTATCCATTGGGAACAAGATACGGGTCAATTAACGTGCCGTTTGCAGTAACCTTTCTGATATAGTAACCATCACGGGCTTGGATATCAAACAAGCCGTCACTACCCCTATTGAACTCGGTAAGAGCGCCGGACATGATACCTTTGTCGCTTTCTGCCGGCACGGTTACGCGATAACGGAATTGTCTATAACTGATTACAACGTTTTGATTGCTTGAAACGTTTTCAATAATTAAGTTATAGTAAACTGCCTCGTTGGGTATTACTACGTTTTCGCCATTATAGTAGACGGAATCAATGTAGTATTCCTTACTATTTGCATAGTTGTCGTTAAGAGCAGAAATCTCTATGGAAATACTACCACCGTAGTTAACTTTAATATTATCAATTATAACGTCGGTGCTAGTATAACTTTCTTCGGTACCAAGCACGCTATAAGTTATTGTTCCGTGGTTATTTGCATTTGCGCCGTTAGTAATATTGAGGTTAAATGCATTTAGAGTAAATACAGCCTTTACTTGGTAATCCTCTTGGATAATTGCATCTATGGTAACGTCATAGTAACCATTTTCTTCTGCTAGGTTAGCACTTGAATATTCAAGGCCGTTTACAAATACGGAAGTGAGTGCATATCCCTCGCTGGGAGTAATACGGATAGTATAATCCTTAGTAACGGGCATTTCTATTCTACTTGTAATGCCAACGTCTTTTATATCTCCGTCTTCCGTTTCCACTCTAGAAACTACGGTACCGGAGCCAACTATAGATACGGTCAAGGTCTTAGTGTTTTCTTCAAATACGGGATAAACGTAAGTAATGGGAGATTCCAGTTTGAAGGATTTATCTACAACTTTAGAAGTGGGTTGTCTGTCTGCGTCTGCTAGGTACCAACCCTTAAAGGTATAGTTTGTCTTAACGGGAATTTCTACCGGGAATGCGCCTTCTATTGCACTTGCAAGGTTGTCTTGATAGTATGCCTTAACTATTCTACCGTTTACACCTGCTTGATCCATAAAGTTTTCAACGTATCCTTGGCTAGCATCGGTAAATGCAGTACTTTCATTGTCCCCTCTTAAGAACAATGCAGTAAACACTTCCTTTTCCCAGTAAGCGATAAGTTCGGTAGGTTGTGTAAACGTAGTTTGATTGTTTACAATTATGGGAGTGCCGTCGGGATTTACCTCTCCACCGCTGGCATACCAACCTTTAAACGCGTAACCCAACATGGTTTGATCGTTTAGATTTTCTACGTCAAACTTATTACCGATAGGTTCTTGGTATTTAAGAGTAATTGGGGGATGAACTACGCTATTCATGGAAGAGAAGGTAATGGTGCTTTCTTTAAATACGAAATGTGCCTTTACCAAAATTTCTTCTACGTATTCGGTGGGAACGAAAACAAGGTCGTATTGCTTGCTATCGCCTACTCTGGATGAACGGAATTCTATTGCATAGTTAGCGCCGACGCGAATTAGTTTGCCATTTTCCATATCGGGATCAAGATCTATCCAACTTTGTAAATCAACGTCGTAAATAGACCAACCCACGAACTCATAGTTGTTGCTGTTTGCCTCTATGCGTACGGATGCAGTTTCGTCGTTTTCATAATACTCAAGAGCATTGGAGAATCCTAGAGGATATCCGTCTTTGTCCGTAGTATATTCTATATGGAAATCGGTTGCGTGCTTCTTGTAAACGGGATATATGTTCGTATCCTTGGTAATGTGAGTAAAATCGGTATCCCAGCCCACGAACGTATATCCGTAAAGTTGCATCTCTTGTTCGTCGGCACGAGGTACGTACATAGGTGCATCGTTATATGCAACGATTTGTTCTCTTGCAGTAGTACCATCGGGATAATAGAATATAACGGTATAACGAAGTTTTTCAAAGGTAGCGATTAGACGCATACTCTTGGAAACCTGTTTATCTAAACGACTTGCGTTTCTGTCGCCGTCACTCCAACCGGAGAAACGATATCCATCTTCAGGAATAGCCTCTACGCGCGTAGCGTTTGCGCCAGCAGTAACGTTTTGTATTGCTTCGCCTTCTATTCTACCACCGGTACCGGCTATGTATTCTATTTGTAATTCGGTAGGAACAACGTTAAAGGAGACCGTTTGTTTAAATCCGCCGTAATCCAAAACAACTCCATCAAGAGTACCTTCTGTAGTCGTGTCGAGACCGGTGACCACGAGTTCAGAAAGTGCCACTTGTTGTGAAGAGCCGTCACTGTACTTAACGGTAACGAACACCTTTGACGGATCTGCGCCAACAGAAATAAGCCCATTGTCGGGCGTAACGATGGCGACTACGTCTGGTGTCTTATAATCTTCCACGTCTGCATAATTGGGTAGCACGACTCCGGCGACTACTATTGCAGCCACTGCTACCACAAAAACGGCTATCATAAGTCGGAGGCCAAGCGG
>JAZSKG010000059.1:0-2579 GCA_045534735.1 Candidatus Stercoripulliclostridium sp. | reverse complement strand
TATATTAGTTCTATTGGGGAGCGGTTTAGATTTTGGGAAAGAAAGTAAAGTGTTACCACCCATAACTATGACCTTTCCCATGGTTTTATCTTTAAAATATTTTAAATCTTGGGATAAATGGAACAATAAATCATTATTTTTACCAATACCCCATTCCTTATCAACTGCAACTATAGCCTTCATTAAATAGCGACCTCCACGGGTTTATCAAGTGAAGTAGCCTTGTAATCTACAAGTTTAAAATCATCAACGGTAAAATCATAGAAATTCTTTACGTCTTTATTAATGATTAATTTAGGTGCTTCAAATTGTTCTCTTTCAATTATTTCTTTAACAATGGGAATATGCCTATCATAGATATGTGCATCAGCAATTACGTGAACGAATTCGCCAACTTTAAGTCCGCTAACTTGTGCCATCATGTGTTGAAGTATTGCATATTGGACAACGTTCCAGTTGTTGGCAGTTAACATATCTTGAGAGCGTTGATTAAGTATACAATTTAAAGTATCGCCGGAAACGTTGAAGGTCATAGAATACGCACAAGGATAAAGTCCCATTTCATGTAAATCTTGGTGAACGAAAATGTTCGTCATTATACGTCTTGATTGAGGATTGTGTTTCAAATCATACAAAACGCGATCAACTTGGTCAAATTCGCCCTCTTTATATTTGTGCTTAACTCCAAGTTGATATCCGTATGCCTTACCGATAGTGCCATTTTCATCAGCCCAAGAATCCCATATTTTGGTTTTAAGTTCGGAAGTTCTATTAGACTTCTTTTGCCATATCCAAAGTAATTCATCTATACAAGATTTGAAGAAAGTCTTCCTTACCGTGATAATAGGAAATTCTTTTTGTAGGTCATAACGATTAACTATGCAAAACTTTTTTACTGTATGTGCAGGCGTTCCATCCTCCCAACGAGGTCTAACCTCCAAATCAGTATCATAGAAACCATTTTCAAGTATATCTTTTATATTTTCCACAAAAACTTTATCTGCGTAACTCATGTTATCCTCCAATCTAAATATACAATAATTTATATTTTACCATAAAAATAATTTTTTGAAATGCATTTATATCAAAATCATCAAATTAAAATAAAATTTTAATTCAAATATTGTCATTGGCGTGTAAATTGATAACAAACGTCAAGAATTTTTATGAAAATAATTTTTGCGCGCGTGTGTTTACAAATATGCGCGCATGTGTTATAATATAATTGTTAATTTTGTGCCAATTAACAAAAAGCAATGAAATAGGAGAAATTATGAACCCAATCTACAGCAAGTATAAAGAGCGTTTCATTCAAATAAGCGGTTCAAACCGAAGCCTATATCTAAAAGGTATCGTAAAAAAATATAGTTATGATATCGGTGCCATAATGGAAAACAGAAACGATACGGATGACTTCCTATCATTTTTGTGGCATGAAAAACGCACCTTCTCGTTAATTAACGATAAGGTTATCGCAAAAATCATAAAACAAGCAGCGAAAACAGATGAATTATCTAACGAGTTGAACAGGCTTGCACCTCTTGAAGAAGAAGTGCTTGCAACCGAGCAAGTAATAAACTTAACTCCGGAAAAAACTCAACCAAAACCTGCAAGTAAAATACTTTCTGCTCAAATGAGTAACCTTAGGTATTTAAAACGTGAAGCAGAAGAAGTTGAAAAAGAAACCGGGTTATATGATTTATACATCGGTTACCCCTTTGTTATAGGTAACCTATCCAAAGATATACAATTAAAAGCCCCTCTTCTATTATTCCCTGCTCATATTCATATAGAAAAAGATGAGGCCAGTTTAACACTATCACCGAATCAACCAATAATGCTTAATAAAGCATTAATTTTGGCATATTCTAAAGAGCACAACGTTCCAACGGACAAACTAATACAAGAATTTGATCCTCAAAGTGAAGGTCTATTTAAATCCCCGAATGAAGTTATTGAATATCTAAATTCCAATGGAATTAAAATACGTAACGGAAGAAGAAAAACACTACAATCTTTTGATTCAGCGGGTACTCCTCTAGATGGTTTAGAGGTAAGAAATTATGCCGTTATAGGTAAATTCCCCTTGGCAAATTCCATATATAACGACTATCTCACATTAGAAAAGAAAAATTTGACAACGCCTGCAATTGATGCGTTGCTTTCTCCATCTAACAAAAAGGAAAGTCGCAAGGATAAAAAGAATAGATTGCTTTTAGAGAAAAAACAAAGTAATTTGTTAAGTCCATCTTATTATTCCATAAACGACCTTGATTACGCACAAGAAAACGCACTTTCCATAATTGACAAGCATGACAACGTTGTAATTTATGGTCCTCCCGGAACGGGAAAATCTCAAACCATAGTTAATATAATTAGTGATGCAATGTGTAAAGGAAAACGCGTTTTGGTCGTTAGCCAAAAACGTGCAGCGCTTGACGTTGTCTACTCAAGATTAGGTAAACTAAATAATAAAGCAATGCTAATACCCAACCCTGAGAAAGATAAACTCGCTTTCTTTGAAAGGGTTCGCACTATGCACTCTTTGACACTAGCCTCTAACTATTCGGATAGCATAG
>JAZSKG010000231.1:0-6506 GCA_045534735.1 Candidatus Stercoripulliclostridium sp. | reverse complement strand
GTTTTACTATCTGCGGAGATTTAACTCGGCCAATATCCTCTCATGTTCTTTGTCGTCTAAACAGTATTTCCAGGTGGGTATGACGGAAAGGATGCAACCAATGGCTGGTGGAATGGAAATTATGAGGAAGAGCACTTCCATGTAGGGATCAAATTCGGGGATATCACGGGGAATAAGACCGGCGGAGATGTAGTCGTTAACCTTTTCAACGGCAGCATCACTAAAGCCCCAAATTGCATAGAAGACACCGCTTAGAACGGTGGCTATACCGGCTTGCATCTTGGCTATGAAGGTTTGACCGGAGAAGAAAACGCCATCGGGGCGAATTCCATTATGATACTCTTCGTAGTCAACGCAGTCGGCTATCATATAAGATTGAAGCACGGATGTAACACCGTTTGATGCGCCTGCAACGAGGAAGAATATGAAGAATATGGCTACCCAATACCAGTTAGCAAGCCCTCTTGGGTCTATTAGATATGCAACGAATATTGCCACAAATGGTATGACACCGGCAAGGTTGCCATAGTTATATATGTCTTTTTTGGTAAACTTGGTTAGAAGTTTGGGACAAAGTGCCATTGCTATAAACATTCCTGCAAACATACCGCCACCTAAAAGTGCCATATATACCAAAGCCATAAGAGCATTTTTGGATGCAAAATAGTAGGTTATAAGTGGCATTGCTGCAAGGGAAAGCAAGTTTTTAGGGCTACCCAATACGCCAGATATAAGTATTTGACGGAATGGTTTGTTTGACCACATTAGTTTGAAGTTTTCCTTTAAGGAGTGTTTTTCTTCACTGGGAGCAATTCTTTCTTTTATGCCGGGGCCCGTTAATTGGAATAGCGCGCAACCAACCACACTAAAGATGACTGCAGCAATCAAGAATCCCCATCTTTCACCTTGGCGAGTTGCCTCTGCAAGAATGGGATCAACCTCTAGCAAGTAGGTTAATTCTTCGTAAGGGATGCCTTTTGCAAGCCCCTCGGCAAAGAGTTCGGAGTTTGCGATTGAGGCTTGTTTAAGGGCCTCCCATGCCTCCATGGAGCCTAGCATCTTAGCGCCTATGTTTGCAGAAATAACGTCGGCGATAGCAAGTGCGAATGGTTGAATGGCGAGCATTGTGATACCTGCACCCACACCACCTGCTATACGAGCAAGGGAAAGAAGTTTATTTCTATCTTTTTCATCCTCGGTCATTAGCGCTGTTACACTCCAAAGAGGTATATCGCCTACGGTATAAGTCATTCCCCAAAGAATGTACATAAATGCCGCCCAACCTACTATGAATACGTTAAGAACAACGTTTGCCGTTTCACTGGCATCATAAAAACCAAAGTTGACAAAGCAAAGTATGGTTATTATCATAATAGGAACGGGAACGTAGATTAAGTAAGGGCGACATTTACCCCATTTACTACGCGTTCTATCTACAATGGTACCCATCATGGGATCGTTAAAAGCGTCCCACACTCTTGCGATTGCCATTATCGTGGATACGGCAATGGCGGGAATAAGTAACGTGAATTGTAGATAGTAAGCAAGTGCCGAACCTATAATATTATAGATTATGTTTTGTCCACCTACGCCAAGAAGATACATCCATTGTTCTTTCTTGGTAAAAGTCTTAAGTTGGCGAGGTTCTATGGTTGTTTCTACCACAACGTTTTCTACTGAATCCATATCTCTCTCCTTATGATTCTAAAAAATACACGGCGGAAAGCCCGCCGTGTAAAAAGTTATTATTTCTTATTCTTTCTTGCCTTCGCCATTATGATAGCAAAAGATGCAAGTACTACAGCAACACCACCAACAATAGCAATTTGTTCTACCATGCTGAGGCCACTACGTATTTCCTTTATTTTACCGGTTTCAATATCGTATTCATAACCAATATAGTAAAGTTTTTCGCCGTCATATACAAGTTTACCAAAGGTGGGGTTAGATAAAGCCGGATCGTGTAGTTTTTCACCAAAATCTACGGGAACTTCATCATTACCAACGTAGTTATAATACTTATCGCCAAAGGTTCCAAGCGTTATGTAAAGAACACCGTTGCCCTTGCCTATTTCTTCTTTACCGGTAAGTTCGTTTTCTACTACGTTACCTTCTGCATCAACGTATGCAGTTTCGGTATAGGTGTGGTCGTGACCGGCAAGAACCAAACTTACTTCGTTTTCTGCAAAAATCTTGGTTAGTTGCTCTCTCATTGCAACGATTTCAAAGTCGTTGGTGTGTGAACCTACGGAGTAGATAGACTTGTGCATCATAACTACTTTGTATGCCTTATCGGTGTTTTGTAGGTCGTCAATAAGCCATTCGGTTTGTGCTTTACCAAGATATCCCTCTTCGTCATAATCATTAGTGTTGAGTACGGTAAAGTGTACGCCACTATAATCAAAACTATAATAAGCACCGGTGGTGTCGTCTTGTTGAGGATAACTTAGAGCAAAGTGAGAGAGTAGATAGTTATAAGAATCCATTTTAGCATCCTTGTCTATCCAAGCATACTCAAACTTAAGGTCTTCTGCATCAGGTGCTTCGTAAGCATATTTGTCGTGGTTACCATTTGCAACAACGGTGGTGGTATTTGCCCAGTAAGGTTGTAAGCCACCGTTTAGATAGTATTCCCATTGTACCCAGTTGCGAGTGTTATCAACAACGTCGCCACAGTTAATTATGAAATCATATCCGTTTTCAAATACTTCGCTTACGTTTGCCATTATAGCCTCTGCTTGTGCATAGGGCTTATTAGCAGAGCCTTGAATATCAGTAATAAGAAGAATTTCAAATGCTTCGTTATCGCTTGGAGCAGTTGTGAAGGTATAAACGTCACTCCAATATCCCAAAGCCTTGGAGCCTACTCTGTAACTATAAGTGGTAGCACTCTTGAGTCCGGTAAGGTTTACTTCGTGTCTACCTACTACTTTGTGCATAAGGGTTGCAAATACACCAAGGTCAATGTTTGCAGTGGTGGTTGCGTATTTTTCATATTTACCGGTAAGTAAAGTTGCTTCACTTTGAGTAAAGTTAGTGCCCTCTACGTATTCAATATCCGTTCCGGTAATGCTCTTGTCGGTAAACCATACGATATTCTTGGTGGTTACAGGATCTTCACCAAAGGTTACTGTAATCATACCGGGAAGTTGTCCTCTTTGAACGGTGGGGGTAGTATCCAGAGCGCCTTCTACGTAGTTAGCAGCAAGATTTCTGTCGTGCTTATATATGGTATATCCGTCAAAACTATTTTCCATGTCTGCATTTTCATCTACTTTAAAACTATAGATGATGCCCTCTGCAATCTCGCCAAGGCTGGTGTAAAGTGACTCGGTAACGTAACTTTCTATAGTATGGTCTAAGAAAGCACCAAGACCGTCTTCGCCAAGATCAAGATCTATTACTATGTCAAAGGTTTCAAGGAGATCAAGTACACCGGGTACTAAATCGTCTAGTACTACTGCGTGAGGATCTGCATTCTTGTCTAAGAGTTCAAGCACCATTTCAAGAAGATCTACCTCGCTGTCGCTCATACCCTTTGCAAGGTCAATGGGCTCAAGCAAGCCTTTAATGATACGAAGCAATCCACTTTCTTCATCTAGAAGGATGTTGATTAATTTTTCTACGTTGGTGCCATCAGCAAAGAGTTCCATAGCCTCTTTGTAACCGTCATCAAGATCAGCATAGGGAACGTCGCGTCCACCAATGTGGTCAAGGTAGGAATTAATTACAAAATCAAATAGTGCTAAACCTTCGCTATTAACGGGCATATTGATGGCTTCTTGAATAAGTTCATCAAGGTAACCACAAAGTTTTGCCCCTCTTTCGTTTCCTTTGAAGTCAGGATTGGTTCCACCATATACGTAGTCTTTTAGAACAACGTCTTCAAAGTGAACTACAAGATTGTTAACAAGTGGTACTGCAAGAGGTTTAACCATTTTAACTAGGGTATTGTCTGCAGGAAGCATATCTGCAACCATATCGCCGGCATTACCTATGAAGTCAACGTCAATATATGAGTAAACCATGTTGTCAACTATCTTTAAAAGAACCTTATTTGCAGAATAATTTGCTGCATCGGTTATGATAGTTTTACCATTTTTAACGGAAATATATGGTTCAAGGTCATATCTTGCAAAATATGCGTCGTCTATGAAGCCCATTTCTACAAGAGAGGTGATATCTACGGTTTCTACCTTCTTAATGTAAGTGGAATAGTTTTCTGCGTAATCATTACCCACGGTACCACGTTCAATCTTTACAAAGCGAACGCCGGCATTGTAGCCGGTAACAGATGAAGTTTGAACGTCCGTTATCAGATTTCCATTCAATGATATGCGGGAGTCTATATCGTTGGCGTGCATGTGTCCACTAAAGGCATAACGAACACCTAAATCTGCTAAAAAGTCTGCAGTTTCAAAAGTGTTGTAGAAAGTAAAATCTTTAAGTAGACTATCTTCTCCCGTGAAGTGAGGAAGTACGTTACGGTGAGAAAGAGATACCAGATTCTTTCCTACAAAGTCACCTGCACTTTCTTTCGCTAAAAGGTAATCTTTTATGTTTGAATGCAAAAGTCCACCTAGATGATGTTGAGTTTCAACGGTAGAAACGCAATCGTCAAGTCCTATAATGGTGTAGTCTTTTTGTAAGTCTGCAACAAAAGTCATTTCACCTTGTTCGTAGTCGTTTATAGCGCCGTCTATCATTTCTTGTTCGGAGCCGTTTTCTCTATATATCCACTCTAGGCTTGTTGTTGAAGCAGTGGTACTATTTACGAATTTTACGCCACTAACAGAGTTACCACTTACGTAATTGTCGTCATAAGGGCAAAGTTTGGTAGAAAGATCAACCTTTGTATCGTAATAATCAGCAATTTCTTCATCAGTAAGATCTGGATATCCTAAAGAGGAGTAGATCTTAGTAACGTCGTAACGCGTCACATTAGGAAGAAGACGAGCGGATCCATCTTGTGAATAGTCAAATGCTTCTTCGTTATAAATATCGTGGTTTCCGACAACTACAAATATTTGGAAATTTTCATTACCATTTTCTCTAATTCTATTTTGAGTTTGACGGAGTAGGTTTGCAATTTCAACGTGTGCTTGAAGTTCGCCGTCGGTGGTAAGGTCCCCGGTAACAACAACGTAATCGGGGTTTTGTTCTACTATGCTTTCCAATCCCTCCAGTGCGTAAAGGTGGCTTTCAACGGTAAGTTTGGAGGCGGTAATAACCCTCTTGGAAAAATCGGTGTTTTCGCCAAGATATCCATAACTTAATGGGAAATAGTGAACGTCGGTTAAGTGTGCAATGACTATTTCGTCTTCGCCCACAAATTTTTCTTCCCCTGCGTTTGCAGTTTTAGTAAAGTTAAATGAGAAAACTCCCATTAAAACAACGGCTAAAACCAGTACGACAGCAGAAAGCATTAGAAAACTTCTTGATAAAACCGTTCTCTTACTCATTCCTCGCTCCTTTGGGCACGCGCCCACGAATAAATAATATTTATTATATTACCACGCGCGCGAGTTGTCAATACCGAAAATATCTATGATATTTTTAATTCAAAAATAAAAAATTAGTAAAATGGTTTTTATCCAATCAAACACTCTTGGTTTTGTATACCCATTCTAAGGGATATGGCTCCTAAAAGCGCAAGTTTATTTTAATGTTATATTCACGCCAATATGAGAATAATATAATAGTATGAAAAAAGATTGTCTAATAGTTGTAAACAAACTTTCCGGCAACGCGGAAACGTTAAATCTGGAAAGCCTAAAAGAAAGGCTTTCTTCCCGCTACCAAAAATTTGAAGTTAAGTATATTCCGGAAGATTTAGAAAATATTAGAATGGCTGAATACGAGGGCGTTGCAGTCTGTGGTGGTGACGGCACTTTAAACCATATACTAAACACTCCCCTTCCCTCTTATACTTCCTTATACTACGTACCTTGTGGCACGCTAAATGAAGTTTATCATTCACAAAAAGAAAGCGTGCTTCGCGTGGTTGGTCACGCAGGAGATATACTATTTAGTTACGTTTGTGCAACGGGTACTTTTACACCTCTTGGATATGCAGTAGAAACCAAATCTAAAAAGAGATTTAAGGCTCTTGCATACGTTAGCAAGGTTGTAAGAGAATACAAGGTAAACGACGTATGGGCAAGGCTTAAAGTGGACGGCAAAGTGTACGACGGAGAATACACTCTCATTATGCTCATAAATTCCCCCAGATGTTTCGGGTTTAACTTTAACAAAATGTATAATAAGGGAGAAATGTGTCTACTTACCATAAAGAGTCCGGGCAAAGATAATCTTTTAAATCGCGCTAGGATATTCTTCCCCTTCTTCCGAGCCTTCTTTATGGGCTTCAAAAAGCCTTATGAAAGCAAAAATCTACTTTTCACACCATTTAAAAAGGTGGACTTAGAACTACTTTCCCCTACCCCTTTTTGTGTAGACGGCGAACGATATGAAATTAATAAACGCGTAGACGTAAATATAACAAG
>JAZSKG010000235.1:0-4311 GCA_045534735.1 Candidatus Stercoripulliclostridium sp. | reverse complement strand
TGATCTTTTTTCTTCTTAAATCCACCAGGAATCTTGCCTACTGCATACATTTTTTCTTCAAAGTCTACTCCAAGGGGGAAGTAATCCATTCCATCACGAGCAGTCTTTGACATGGTAACGTTGGTAAGAACAACGGTATCTCCACAACGAACAAGAACTTCTCCGTTGCTGTGTGAGCAATATCCGCCGATTTCAGCGCTTACTTCACGACCACCAATAACTGTCTTAAAAATTCTACTTTCTTTCATTTTTCCTCCTGTTTCCATCCGCGGAAACCAATTTTATATTTGATAATTAAATCCAAAATTAAGCGTATTATCAAAAAAAGGGGGTGACAAAGCGCCACCCCGATAATACTTATTTACGAATGCCGAGTTCTGCGATGAGGCTTCTGTAGCTCTCAATGTTAGTTTCCATTAGGTAACGGAGAAGGTTCTTTCTTTGACCTACCAACTTAAGAAGACCTCTACGGCTGTGGTGATCCTTCTTGTGAACAGAAAGGTGAGCATTGAGTTCTTCGATTCTCTTAGTGATAAGTGCGATTTGAACTTCGGGTGAACCGGTATCGTTTTCGCTTCTGCCATACTTTGCAATAATTTGTTGTTTTACTTCTTTGTTCATTTTATTTACTCCTTTTTGAATGAGCTAATCCGCCCGTCTCCCAGATCATAAATTACATAAAAACCGAGGGATGGGTAAATTGCTTGACTAATATAACATATTTAAATAAAGAATGTAAAGCAAAAAACCAAATAAATATATAAATTTATATTTATAGAGCCCCTTTCCTTCTTAAATATTCTTCAAACCCTTTTGGATTTGCCTGCCTTTCAATTCTACCCATATCGTGGTATACCATTTTGGATACGGCACCTGCACCGGCAGAGAGCACGCTAGTAGTCTCTTCCATGTAGTCTACGTTATATACGCATTGCTTGTTAGGCTTACACCAACCGACGTTTTCTAAGCCGTCTGCCATATTCTTTTGACGGTACATATAGTATGGGATATAACCGGATTCTGTAAGAAAATCAATGGAAAAATCGGTCATTTTCTTAATGCTACCATCCATGACTTTTTCAGCACCTTCTTCCCTCAAGGTGGAACCACGTTTGAGAGATAAGGTATGCACCGTAACGTTCTCAGGTGCCAACTCAACGGCTTTAATCAATGATGCCTTAAAGTCTTCAAAAGATTCTCCGGGAAGACCGGCAATTAAATCCATATTAACGTCAAAATTAAACTTTGTTGCAAGCGCGTATGCATCGTATAATTGAGTTGTTGTGTGTGCGCGACCAAGTTTCACTAGCGTATCGTCTTTGAAGGTTTGGGGATTAACGGAAATCCTAGTTACACCTGCGTTATGCATTGCCTCTAATTTTTCTAAGGTAATGCTATCAGGACGACCTGCTTCAACTGTGAACTCCGTACCAAAATCCAACATTGAACAAATCTTACCTAGATCTTCTGCCGTCAATGAAGTTGGAGTACCACCACCAACGTATACGCTTCGTACTTTAAGATTTTCGCGCGCCACCCTCTCTTTTATTTCCATAATTTCAGAAATAACACATTCAACGTAACTCGGAACCAATTTTTTAACTCTACTGTATTCCGTTGAAATAAAAGAACAATATTTGCATCTTGTGGGACAAATAGGAATATTTACAAAGACGTCAACTTCGTCATCTAGAGTTGAGTATATACCCGTTTGTCCTAAAACGACGTTTTCAATTAGTTCTGCACGCTTTGGTTCAACTGAAAATTCATCAATAAATATGGATTTTATGTTGCTTTGGCTACCAATTAGGTCGTAATATAACTTTGTCGGACGAACCCCGGTTAATGAGCCGTATGGTAAACTCACACCACTCACTCTTGAGCAAAAGGAATAAAGCAACTTTTTTACTTCACGCTTCGCAATGCGATTATATTCAAGGGAATTAGGTGAAAAATCAATTAAAAAAGATTGCTCTAAATTACCTAGATTTGCACTTAATATGGAAGCATGCCCACCTCCGTCATAGGACGTAAAAACACAGGACACGGGCTCTCCGTCATCTGATTGAACAAGATAAGGAGAAAATGCCCGAAACACCTCGGGCACGTCGTTCATATATGAAGGAAGGTTTTCAAAATTAAAGTTTATAATCATAAGATTTTATAGTAAGGGTTAAACATCTCTTCTAGTTCTAAAGTGCTTTCAATACCGTGGCCGGGATATATGGCTGTGGTTTTAGGATATTTAGATTTAATATAACGAAGAGATTTGGCAAGTTCTTTAGGATCACCATCTTCAAAGTCAGTTCTGCCTACGGTGTTCTTGAACAAAGTATCGCCGGTAAACATAACGCCCTCAAGATAATAACACATACTTCCGGCAGAGTGACCTGGTGTTTCAATGCAATCTATATAGTGACCACAAAAATTATATCTATCCGTATTTAGGAAGCCATCAGCATTAGTCGGTTCATATGAAAGTCCTAGACGATAGCCTAAATTTTTGTCGGTATACAATTTATCGCTATCATTGCTAGCAATAAATATTTTTACACCATCCTTTTGAAATTTGACTGCATCTGCCATGTGATCTATATGCCCGTGCGTTAGCAGTATTCCAACGATTCTCTTATTATATTTTTTGCAGAGTTTTTGTACTTTATTATAACAATTTGGAACACAGTCTATAAGGAGAGCGCGCTCATCGTCCCAATAGAGCATATAAGTATTCGCATCCATTAAGGAGTACGTGATTTTGATAACGTTCATCATAGTCTTTCTTTAATCGCATTAAGGAAATCAAAACTATTAACGCCTTTGGGAACAACACCTTCTTTAGTAAACAAGCCAACCAAATCTTTAGTCATAGTACCACTTTCAATGGTATCTAAGGTTGCTTTTTCTAGTTTATGAGCAAAATCAACCAAGTCGTTTAGACCATCTAATTCGCCACGCTTAGCAAGAGCGCCGGTCCACGCAAAAATAGTAGCAACAGAATTTGTTGAAGTTTCTTCGCCCTTTAAATGTTTGTAATAATGGCGAGTAACGGTACCATGTGCTGCTTCATATTCATAATTACCTTCCGGAGATACAAGCACGGATGTCATCATTGCCAATGAACCAAATGATGTTGCCAACATATCACTCACAACGTCACCATCGTAATTTTTCCAAGCCCAAATATAGCCACCGGATGAACGCATAACACGAGCGACGGCATCGTCAATCAAAGTATAGAAATATTCAATTCCTAACTCTTCAAACTTGGTCTTATACTCATTTTGATAAATTTCGTTAAAAATATCTTTAAATCTATGGTCGTATATCTTACTAATGGTATCTTTTGAGGAGAACCATAGATCTTGTTTAGTAGAAAGTGCATAATTAAAACAAGATCTAGCAAAACTAGAAATACTCTTATCCGTATTATGCATTGCTTGTATAATACCGGCACCGGGCAAGTCTTTAATTAATTTTTGCTCACCATTAGGTAATGAAATATAAACCGAACCACCCTCTGGAACGTATGCTTCTACGCCGGCATAGACGTCGCCGTATGCATGACGAGCGATAGTTATAGGTTTCTTCCAGTTAGATACTAAAGGCTTAATGCCATTAACAAGAATAGGTGCTCTGAAAACGGTGCCATCTAAGATTGACCTAATGGTGCCATTGGGGGACTTCCACATTTTGGTAAGATTATATTCTTCAACTCTTTGTGCATTAGGTGTTATTGTTGCACACTTTACGCCAACGCCATATTTTTTAATAGCATTTGCTGCATCAACGGTAACCTTATCTGAAGTTTTTTCTCTTTCGGGGAGTCCTAAATCATAGTACTCAGTTTTTAAGTCAACGTATGGTAAAATCAAAATTTCTTTAATTTTTTGCCATAAGATTCTAGTCATCTCATCACCGTCTATTTCAACTAGTGGGTTTAACATTTTGATTTTATCCATTTTTAAAACTCCTTAACGTTTGTATTTTTTAATTTTGTAAAAGAAATAACGTGACCATTGTCAACAATAGGTTCACCCCTTTCAACCTCTATCCAATTCTCTTTCTCATCAAGATTCGGGAAGAAAACCTGTGCCCCTCCAACTTCATCAACTCTAGTTACGTATGCTTCATCGCAATAATCAATCATTGTATTATAGAACATAGCACCACCAACAATGAAAACGTCGTTAGTATCATACTTTTTAAGTTCTTTTGATAATTCCTCTAAAGTAGGACATACAATACAATCGTCTCTTGTATAAACGTCCGTGTGACCAATATTACTTCTAAAGGGTGGCGGTTTAGATTTTG
>JAZSKG010000093.1:0-1712 GCA_045534735.1 Candidatus Stercoripulliclostridium sp. | reverse complement strand
CCTAGGAATTTGTAGTTCAAGTAATCTCGCTTGAACTATTTTTTTAGGCCGGTGCCCTAGCAAAAGGAGAAAACTATGTTTACTGACCCTTTTGCTACTTTATCTCTTTTTGATAAGGTAGCCACCATCGCTCTTTACGTCACTATCGGCGTAATAGTGCTTGTCGCCCTATCCCTTCTTTTTACTAAAAAGTACAAACCGGAAAAAATGAAACTTGCAGTAGTGATAGTAGGCTCTATGGTAATTATCTACACTCTTGCAATGCTAGGCACTTTACTCGGCTTAAAACTTGACGAGTATATTAAGGAAGGATACGTTGATTATCTTACCTTTATACCAATTGTCGTACTCGTTGCAGTAATAGTCGTTATAGGCATAGTAGGTTTCGTTCTCGCCCTAAAGAAAAAGGAAACTCTTCCCCTATTTGGTCGCATTTCTAGCATATGCGTAGGTCTTGCCCTACTCGCCCTCATAATTTCCAGCATGGTTAAAACCTATACGAGTGGCGCAGAAATCAACGTTACTAACGAAGTACTAATGTACGTTTTCACGGCTGTTATAGTGGTGGTAATTGCTCTTCTAGCACTTCTATTTGGTAAAAAGAAAGAAACTACCACCAAGAGTCTTGTATATGCTTCCGTAAGTATTGCAATGAGTTTTGCGCTTAGTTACGTAAGATTTTTAGAACTCCCTCAAGGTGGCTCCATAACGTTCGCATCACTATTACCCCTTATGATATATTCATATATGTTTGGAATAAGAAAGGGCGTAATAGCAGGCATCATATACGGCTTTTTACAATTCATACAAGCCCCATGGTTCTACCACCCCATTCAATTCTTACTAGACTACCCCATCGCTTTTGGTGCAATAGGTCTTACTGCCATACTAAAAGAGAAAAATCTACTTAAGGGCAAAGCCCCTCTCCAATTTTCATTAGGTGCGCTCCTTGCCG
Organism: Candidatus Stercoripulliclostridium sp.; assembly: GCA_045534735.1. Lineage (GTDB taxonomy): Bacteria > Bacillota > Clostridia > Christensenellales > DTU072 > Stercoripulliclostridium_A. The sequence continues at coordinate 757 of JAZSKG010000093.1, read as the reverse complement.
TAATCCTTAGATATCTTTCTCACGTAATAAGTGGCGTGTTTGTATTCGGCTCTGGTGATCCAAATTACGGCGCAGTTGCTTGGAGTTTCCTATATAACGCATTCACCTTTGCAGACCTAGCCGTATGTCTAGTCGCAGGTGTGGTACTATTTACTTCCAAAACCTTTAATAAACTCCTTGAAAGAGTTGGTTAAGCGCATTAACTATACAACACAAAAGCCTTGGAAAAACTCCAAGGCTTTTTACTTTCAAAATAGGTCACTAAAATAGCGATATTAGAAGAACTTAAGTTTGAATTATCTCTTATTTTAGCAAGGTTTAGGTAAAACGCGTTAGTTTAGATGAAGTACGAAGGAAAATAAAAAAATCCGCGACCGACTTTACATAGAAGTAAACGACCGAGCGAATTTTTTTGTTTTTCAAAGTAGGTCGCTAAAATGCGCGATATTAGAAGAACTTAAGTTTGAGTTATCTCTTATTTTAGCAAGGTTTAGGTAAAACTCGCTAGTTTAGATGCTAGACAAGGCAAAATTAAAACCCCTAAGGGTTGCCGTACACAAAGTACTACGCCCTGAAGGGGTTTTGGTTTTAACGTAGTATAGCGCTAAAATAGCGAGTTTTACTATCTGCGGAGATTTAACTCGGCCAATATCCTCTCATGTTCTTTGTCGTCTAAACAGTATTTCCAGGTGGGTATGACGGAAAGGATGCAACCAATGGCTGGTGGAATGGAAATTATGAGGAAGAGCACTTCCAT
>JAZSKG010000201.1:0-6754 GCA_045534735.1 Candidatus Stercoripulliclostridium sp. | reverse complement strand
ATTTTTGCGACGGCTAGCGATAAAGAAAAGGCCGATGCAGAAGCAAAATTTAAGGACGTTCAACATGCTTATGCCGTTCTTTCCGACCCACAAAAGAAAGCCGCTTACGATCAATACGGTAGTGAAGATGGACCTACTTTTAATGGTGGTGCTGGTGGAGCAGGATTTAATCCTTTCGGTGGAGCAGGTTTTGGTGATATATTTAGCGATATATTTAGTGCCTTTAATGGTGGTGGCCGTAGTGCTAATGTTGCTAGAGATGGTGACGATATTGAGTTAGAAGTTACGTTAACCTTTAGGGAAGCCTGTTTTGGCGCAAAAAAAGACATTAATTACACTAGAATAGAGAAATGTAGCACTTGCAACGGAACGGGAGCAAAAGATAGTTCAAGTATTAAAACATGTTCTAAGTGTGGTGGTCGCGGAAGAGTTGTCGTTCAACAACGTACCATGCTAGGTGTGATGCAAACCGAAAGAGTTTGTGATATGTGTGGTGGTAGTGGTAAAATCATTATGGAAAATTGCCCCGATTGTAAAGGAAAGGGTAAAGTTCGTAAACAATGCACTAAAACTATTAATATTCCGGCAGGTGTAGACAATGGTCAAATGCTCAACGTACACGGCGGTGGTCACGCAGGTCACAATGGTGGAGGATATGGTAATTTAATAGTTATTTTCCGTGTAAAACCACATTCTTTATTTATTCGTAAGGGTAATGATTTGCACTTTGATATGCCTATTACTATTACTCAAGCCGTTTTTGGTGACGACGTAGAAGTCCCAACTATGGAAAAACCCGTAAGAATAGAGATACCTGCAGGTACTAAAAATGGTACTGTTCTGAAGGTTAAAGGTAAGGGTGTAAAAGACCTTAGAAAGAACGCCTACGGAGATTTACTTGTTACTATTAAAGTTGACGTGCCAAAGAATTTGTCAAATAGACAGCGCAAAGAATATCGCTCATACTTTGAAGAGTTAGATAGAGATGCGCACTATGAGGAAGTTGAAAAATATAATAAAAAGTTAAAAAATCTTGAATAATGTTTAAAGAGATTATAGTTATTACAACAAGCAGTGCTTCCGATGCTGTATCGGATGCGATGTGGGAACTCGGCGCTAGTGGAGTCAAGGTCTTAGATCCTAAAGACCTTGACTTCATTTTACATAGCGATACGTGTTGGGATTACGTAGATGATAATTTGTTGACTCCGTCTACTGACGTAAAAGTTAGTTTTTTTGTTGATGAAAATGAATTGGATGACAAACTACTTCAATTAAGAAATGCTATTTTATCTTTAGAAAAGAAGTACGGCTCAATGGAAATAATCGTAGAAGACGTTCCCGACGTTGATTGGGAAGAAGATTGGAAAAAGTTCTACAAACCTGTTACTGCTGGTAAATACACAATTATGGCAGAGTGGCTTGATGAAGAAGTGGATGGTATCGTTATAAAAATCAATCCTTCAAAGGCCTTTGGAACAGGGGAACATTCTAGTACAAGATTATGTCTAGAATTGATGTCAAGTGTTGATTTTACCAATAAAAAAGTTATAGACGTTGGAGCCGGAAGTGGTATTTTAGGTATAGGTGCTGCAAAATCCGGTGCACTTTCCGTTGATATGTGTGACATAGATAAGGAAACTCTAGAATGTGCAGAAGAGAACTCCATACTCAATGGTGTGTATGATAGGGTAAAACTTACTGCAGGTGGTATAGATGCCATCAAAGAGTTTAAAGCAGACGTATTACTATGTAACCTTACAGCCGATATTTTAAATGAAATTGTTAGCGATTTGGCTAAGTACGTTAGAATGGGCAGTATCGTTGTTTGTTCTGGTATTTTAGACGTAAGAGCCCAAGAAGTTATAGATACTTTTAAAACATATAGTTTTAACCTTGTGGAAAGAGTTGACGAAGGCGAATGGGTTGGAGTAAAATTCATTTATGGATCTTAAAAGATTTTACGGCTCTAAAGTAGGTGATAAAATAATTCTCTTGGATAGAGAATACTTTCATTGTGTAAAAGTAACTCGTCACAAGAAAGGTTATTCACTTATTTGTTGCACAGGCGACGGGCTAGATTATTATTCCACAATTGAAGATATTACAAACGATACGGTGGTTTGCTCAATTGATAAAACTGAAGCAAATTTAAGTGAACCTAAATCCAGGATTATACTTTGTCAAGCATTATGTAAAGAGTTTGATTTTGTCGTTCAAAAGGCAGTTGAACTGGGCGTTACAGATATTGTTCCATTTATGTCAGAAAGATGTAACGTTAAAAAATATTCTTTGGAAAGAACGGAAAATATCGTTCTTGACGCTGCAAAACAATGCGGTCGTGCCGTTTTGCCAATCATTCATCCGATTACTGATTTTGATGGGATTATGGATTCTTTTGAAAATATCACTAACAAAATTTTTTGTTATGAGTTAGAACGTAAAAAATCTATAAATTCAGCGGTTGTCAATTCTAAAGAAAATAGCGTTATAGTTATTGGTAGCGAGGGTGGCTTTAGCGAAAAAGAGGTTGAACTTGCTAAAATAAAAGGTTTTCAAATTACAACCTTAGGTCGCAGAATTTTGCGCGTTGAAACAGCATCTATATGCGCAATTACTTTGTTGTTAAACGCAATCGGGGATTTATGTTGAAAGCAGTAGTATTTAATCTAGGTTGCAAAGTTAACCAGTATGAATGCGATTTGTTACTCTCCGAGTTAGATGCTAGGGGATACTCAACTTCGCAAGATTTGTGTTATGCTGATTTATACGTTGTTAATACTTGTGCCGTAACGGGTGAAGCTGAACGAAAATCCAGACAAATTATTAGCCGTATTAGAAAACTTAATCCGGAAGCAAAAATAATAATAATCGGTTGCGCTTCCCAAAAAAACAAGGATTTTTATTTGAATAAAAATGTCACATACGTTGGTGGAGTGGCCGGTAAACAAAGAGTTTTAGAAGAAATTGATAATAATATTTTTGAGGGAAATTTCATTCTTCCCACCATTTATGAAGACACTACGATTATTCCTAAACAAGAGCGTACTCGTGCTTACGTGAAAATTCAAGATGGTTGCAATAATTTTTGCACCTACTGTATAATTCCCTATCTAAGAGGAAGATCTCGTTCTAGAAAAATTGAATCTTGTGTTAGAGAAATTGAAGAACTCGCAAAAAGCACAAACGAAATTGTTATAACCGGCATTAATCTTGCACAATACGGCTTAGATAATGGTGAAACGCTTGCAGAACTAATGGAGGCATTAAAGCACGTTAATGCTCGTTTAAGACTTGGTTCTTTTTACGTAGAAGGGATAACGGAAGAATTATTAAATGCATTAAAATCTTTAAAAGATTTTTGCCCACATTTTCATTTATCTCTCCAAAATGGCGATGAGCAAGTTCTTAAGTCCATGAATAGGAGATATGGCCCAAAAGATTATTTACAAAAAGTTGAATTGATTAGAAGTTATTTTCCTTTAGCATCAATTACAACGGATATTATAGTTGGATTTTATTCGGAAACGGATACTTCTTTTGAAAACACTTTAAACTTTGTTAAAGAAGTTGGCTTTGCAGATATACATATCTTCCCTTATTCGCAAAGAATCGGTACGAAAGCATATGGAAAACCTTTGATACCAAGTGAAGTGATTAAAGAGCGCAAAGAGAGGCTTAGAGTATTAAAAGAAGAACTAAATAAAAAATACCTTCTTTTAATGTTAAATTCATATCACAAAGTTATATTTGAAACTGAAGAAGAAGGCCTAAAGGTAGGTTATAGCGAATATTACGTAAGAATATATTGTAAAACCAATAAAGACTGTGCTATAATTAAACCTCTAAGTTTATATAAAGATGGAATTATAGGAGAAATAGTGGATGAGTGATTGTATTTTTTGCAAAATTGCAAATGGAATTATTCCTTCAAAAAAGTTTTATGAAGATGATGACATGGTCATAATTGCAGATATTAATCCGCAAGCCGAAAAGCATTATCTTTTAATCCCTAAGCAACATTATGCCAATATTATTGAAATGAATGACGAACAAGCCGTTGTTTTAGGTAAATGTTTAAAAAAACTATCTAATTTAGTTGATGAACTTGGTCTTCAAGATGGCTTCCGTTTGGTTTCCAATAAAGGTGAAAATGGATGTCAATCTGTGGGACACCTACACATTCACGTGTTAGGTGGTCAAAAACTAAGTGATACAATGGCTTAATTTAAAAGGATTTAAAAATGTTAAAATTAAAAAACGTTACTAAAATATACCAAATGGGAGAATACCAAGTAAACGCTCTTCGTGGTGTTACATTGGCTTTTAGAGAAAGTGAATTTGTTTCCATAATCGGTGCGTCAGGTTGTGGTAAATCTACCATGCTCAACATTATTGGTGGTTTGGATAGATATACTACTGGCGATTTGATTATAGGAGATACTTCTACAGAAGATTTTAAATCTGAGCAATGGGATGCATACAGAAATGCAACCATAGGCTTTGTTTTCCAAAACTATAATCTTATACCTCACTTAACCGTTCTTGAAAACGTCGCACTTGCCCTAAGCCTTTCCGGTGTTGCAAAGGCTGAAAGAAACAAAAGGGCAGTAGCCGCATTGGAAAAGGTTGGAATGGGCGCAGAACTACGCAAAAAACCTTCACAATTAAGTGGTGGTCAAATGCAACGTGTCGCTATTGCTCGTGCTTTGGTTAACAATCCTAAAATCGTTCTTGCCGACGAACCAACCGGCGCGTTGGACTCCGAACTTTCTATTCAAGTTATGGACGTTCTAAAAGAGGTTGCTCAAGATAGATTGGTTATAATGGTAACTCACAATAATGAGTTAGCAGATACTTACTCAACTCGTATTATAAAACTGAACGACGGTCTTGTTGAGCGTGATACCAATCCTTATGAATGGGATCCCATCCAAGAAGAAAATCTTCAATACGTTTACTCCTCTAAATATCTAGCAGAACATAATTTGGAGAGTGAAACAGAGTCTAACGGTCAAGTGCAAGAAGAAGTTGTAAGTGAAAGTAATAAACTTAAAGATAATCTGCTAAACAAACTAAACATTCTTAATAGTCTTGGAATAGCAACGAGAGGCAAGGGAAAGAAAACTCCATTTAAAGCGACCTCAATGAAGGCTAAAACTGCTTTCCAACTTTCTCTTAAGAACTTAATTACCAAAAAGCGTCGTACATTCCTTACTTCTTTTGCAGGTAGTATCGGTATTATAAGTTTGGCACTCGTTCTTTCTATGTCAAATGGTGTAAACCTTTTTGTTGACAATATGCAAACGTCTATCCTTGCATCTGTTCCAATGGGTGTTTACGAATATTCTATGGACTATTCCGTTTTAGAAAAGATGTTTGGTGCAATAGAAAGCGCTGCAACGATGGAGCCCTCAAACCCGAATGGAAATAGTAATGCTTCCATTTTTACGGACGACAAACAGATTTACATTAACGATGGCTCCGGTGACTCTGATGCTATGAGTGGTTTAATTGATGGATTACTTTATCAAGTCGCAGATTCTATTGGTAATAACTCTCTTTCGGAAGAATATAGAGATTATATCTTTAATATGAATCCCGAGTACTACAAAGCGATACAGTGTTATTATGGTGTCCAAATGAACGTTCTCTCCAAGTCGCTTTCCAGTGATGGACAAAGTTATGATTATGAAGACGTTTCTCCAGGTACTCAAGTTACTACTGCTATGAACCTCGCAATGCAGGTTTTGGGTGGTTATGGTTTGGAACCTACCAACTGGTACCAATTAGCAGGGGATAAAGAGTTTGTAGACGAGTATTACGACGTTATCGGTGGAAGATATCCTACTGCTTACAACGAAATAGTTCTTGTAGTAGATAACTATAATAACATTTCTCTTACAGCACTAGAACAATTTGGCGTTGACGTTTACAAGAGAGATGCTAATGGCGTTATTATTAGAGACGACAAAGGAATGGCACAATACGTAGATAGTTTGTCATTTGATACCATTTTGTCGCAAGAATTTAAACTTATTTATAATAACGATTATTATAAAAATAACGGTGATGGTACATATAGCATAAACGATCCTAGTGAAGAGTTATACAACAAAGGTGAAACCATTAAAGTAGTAGGTATTCTAAGAATGAAACCTGATTCAATGGTATCCTTAGTTGGTTCTGCCTTCTGCTACACCAGTGATTTGGGTGAGCGCGTTGTAAACAATGCAAAGGTATCAAACGTTACATTGGCTCAAAAAGCATCTCTTGAAAGTGGCTCAAAAAGTATCATAATTAAGCATGATAAATTTGATTCAACTATTCCAAATGACTATAAACCTGCAAAGAATAAGAACTTTACCGATTTGCTAGTCAATATGGGTGGATTCTTTATGACTGGACTTAAGGGTACTCAGTTCAAGAAGGCTTTGGCCATAGATTCAGCACCTGTTTACATGTACGTATATCCTACTGATTACAATGCTAAACTAGCAATAAACGAGTATATGGATGAATGGAATGAAGAAAATCCTGAAGAAGTTGTAGAGTACTTTGATATTTCAGAAATGTTCATTGGTACAGTAAGAAAGATGATAGATCTTATGACGTACGTGCTTATTGCGGTTGCTGCAATTTCACTAATTGTTTCTTGCGTTATGATATCAATAGTAACTTCAAACTCCGTTGTAGAAAGAACAAGAGAAATAGGTATATTGCGCAGTCTTGGTGCGAGAAAGAAGGATATTTC
>JAZSKG010000083.1:0-2354 GCA_045534735.1 Candidatus Stercoripulliclostridium sp. | reverse complement strand
CCAGTTTATATGCGTGCAATAATTGACCGTTTAGGTGGAATTTATTGCTTCCTCCGTAAACAGGATCCCCTACGACCGGATGATGTTTGAAAGCAGAATGAACCCTAATTTGATGGGTTCTACCCGTAAATAATTCGTACTCAACAAGGGTATATTTTTGGAAGCGCTCTAGGATTTTATATGCTGTTTTTGCACTTCTTCCTTGTTTATCCACAGCCATTTTCTTGCGATCGGTATGATGTCTTGCAATGGGTTGTTCTATTATTCCATTATCTTCCTTAATATTGCCGTCAACAAGGGCAATATAGTATCTTTTTGCCGATTTTTCGGCTATTTGAGTACTAAGTGAAAGGTGTGCAAAATCGTTTTTAGCAACCATAATTAACCCGGAAGTATCCTTATCAAGACGATGAACAATGCCGGGACGAAGCACGCCGTTTATGCCACTTAAATCTTTAACGTGGAAAAGAAGAGCATTTACAAGAGTGCCGTCGGGAGAGCCGGTCGCCGGGTGAGTAACCATACCTTGCGCCTTGTTTATAACAACCAAATCTTCGTCTTCATAAACAATATCTATGGGTAAATCTTGTGGAATAGCAGAAAGTTCAACGGGTTCTTCAAAAGAAATCTCTACTAAATCGCCCTCTTTTAACGAATATCCACTCTTTTTTTGCTCCTTCCCACCAACTTTTACAAGCCCTTTCTCAATGGAATTTTTAACTCTACTGCGCGTAATTCCTTCTATAGACTGAGCAAGAAAGGCATCCAGCCTTTCTCCCCTGTCTTCAAATGAAATTACAAATGTACGAGTTTCCATAGTTACTTTTTGGCTTTTTCTTGTGGTTTATAGAAGAAAATTACGTAGATAATGAGAAGTACGCAACCAACCGTCAGACCGGTATCAGCAAGGTTGAATACTGCAAAGTCAATTAATTCAAAATAAATCCAATCGCGAACGTAGGAAAGCATAAGCCTATCAACGATATTGCCTATACCACCTGCAATTAAAAGAATTAAAGCACTACGATACCAACCGTTACGATTTTTAATTGAAAGTACCATAACGACCAGCATAATAATGATAGTAATAATGGAAATAATGGTTAAAATATCCGTTTTTCCTTGGAAAATGCCAAAAGATGCACCGGTATTTTCTACGGAAGTCAACCTAAGAACTCCCTCCCAAATTATAATATCGGGAGCGCCGTTAGCGATAGGACCGTAAACGAATTCTTTAGTCAAAAGGTCAATGGCGAGCCAAACGCCTATAAATACAAAGTCAATTATAAACCAAAGTGCCAAACTTTTCTTGTCGGCATCAAATAGGCTTTTAAATTTTTCGCGTATATCTATTTTTTTCATACGCATATTATACATAATGCGCACGCAAAAATCAAGTGACACAGCGCAAGTAATATTTTAAAGAAAAATTAGTTGTGGTTATCTAGATTTAAATCCGAAAAAATTTGTACGTCTTTAGGGAGAACCAAATACTTTTCTTCACTTATATTTTTTAGAGTTGCATTCATAACGAAAAGCCCACCACCCAGGTAGTCTAAAAAGCGTTGATGGTCTACGGACGACAGGTTCTCCAAACTAAAAAAGACCCCGTGTTTTTGTTTGACTTCTTCTAGAATTTTTCTTGCATCAAACAACTTTTTCGGAGTAGTAAAGGTTAATTTTTTGTCGTAAGGAGTGGGAGTTGGTCGCCTTTTAGCCATAAACCGGTCGTAAGAGGTCAACTTGCGTTTTTTGGCGCTTTTTGTTGGAATTTCGCCATTTTCTAGTGTTTTAATATACGACATTATTCTATTTAAGCACATATTTTATAATACTTGGGGGCGATCTCCAAAGAGAACCCTGCCTAGTCTAACTTGATTTGAGCCACATTCTATTGCTGTTAAAAAATCTTCCGACATACCCATGGAAAGCACTTCTAATCCAGGGTAATTTTTCTTTAACTCAGCAAATTTTTTACTTACTTTTAGGAAGCATTTTTTCAAATTTTCTTCTCCTATTCCTTGTGGTGCGACTGCCATAATTCCACAAATTTCCAAATGCTCAAAACATTTAAGGGCTTTCAAAAATTCTTCTACTTCATCTACGCTTAGACCACCCTTGCACTCCTCTTCACCGGAGTTAACTTCCACAAGACATTTTTGCGCTACGCCTCTTTTGACTGCAACTTTTTCAATTTCCTCTGCAAGAGAAAGTCTATCTAAACTAGAAATATATCTTACCTTACCAACAACGTACTTAACTTTATTGGTTTGCAGTTGACCTATTATATCCCAAGTCAAATTTTCGTCGTATTTAGAATTAAACTCTTGTACTTTATTTTCTCCAAACACGAC
>JAZSKG010000094.1:0-8494 GCA_045534735.1 Candidatus Stercoripulliclostridium sp. | reverse complement strand
TCCCATTCTTGAGTGCAACGTATTTTAAAATGGCATACGCAGTTTTACCATCTTTAATGCTCCCTTCCAAAACCATATTGTAGGCTTCTTTTAGGGGAATTTTCACAACGTCTAAGAATTCTCCCTCGTCAAGATGTGCTTCACTCTTGACCAAATTTGTTGCTAGAAAAACGTAAAGTGGCTCATTAGTATAACCGGGCGTGGGATATAGTAACCCAAACTCCTCTATTTTACCTTTTAGGCCAACCTCTTCTTCTAGTTCTCTGATCGCAGTATACAAAGGGTCTTCCCCTTCTTCCAGTTTGCCGGCTGGTATTTCCAAAAGTTCTTCCCTATAGGCATATCTGTATTGTTTAACTAGATATATGCACTCATCCTCGTCTACGGCAAGCACACTTGCGCCACCACGATGATCCACGTATTCACGCTTGGCAGGCTTTCCATCTGGGGTAAGAATATCGTCTACGCGCAAGGTTAATATCTTGCCTTCATAAACCACGTTTTTCTTTACTTCTTTTTCTTCTAAATTCATGCAAATTAATATTGGGCCGGTTTTATCCGGCCCACTCTCTTTATTTTATTATGAACGTCTTAATTTCAAAGGGTTTGAATTCCACTTCTTCTAAGGAGGCTTCCCCTATTATTTGTTCTATAAGGTTACATTCGTATACCTTGCCTTCTAAACTAGTAGTTATGGTTGCAGTACGTTTTTCACCACTATCTTCATAAGCACGAACAACTACGCCTTCGCCGTTTTCTGCAACCTTTATGGTTTCAACGACAACGTGCCTATCTGATGAAGCAAACAATGAACCAAATTCTACTTCTCTGTCGGTAATGAATAGTCCGTTATTATAGCGATAAGATACGGCTTGTACTCCTGCTTCGTTAAAGTCGCCAACGTGAGGATATACTGCATAACGAATGGTATGAGTGCCACGGTCTGCAGTAGGATCGGGGTATACGGGAGAACGAAGTAGATTTAGACTCATTAGGCCGTCTTTAACTCTCCAACCATATTTACCACCCGTTAGAATTGCAAATCCCTCGCCATCGCTTGATACGTCAACCCATTTGTGTGCGCAAATTTCAAATTGTGCTTTTTCTACCTTGGTTTCATTTTTGGTTGAGCGCTTTAAGTTACCCATTTGAATATCGCAAGTAACTTGGTCGGCAAATACTCTCGGACGGAATTCTGCGCGTAGCATCTTGTGAGTTTCATGCCAATCAACTATGGTTTCAAAATCAACCAAGGGGCAACCAAGTCTTAAAATTACCTTTTGAACGATCTTTGACTTTCCATATTTATATACGTTTTCACGAACGATTTGTCCATCCTCAACTTTAACTATCTTATCAACGAGTTTGAATTCTGCAGGGGCTTTCTTGGTATAATTAATATCAATATCCCAAGCATTGTAATGTAGTCTCCTGTCGTTATATACGTTAAGTTTATTTAGGTAAGTACCAACGTGCTCCTTGTCGGTTTTCTTTTCATACAGACTTCTTACGTTGCCGTTTGCATCAAATTTTACAACGTATACGTCGTTTTCAATGCTGTCTTCCGTGTACTTAAAGGGAGATCTTTCGGGAGCCTCGTAAGGAGTGAGTTTACTTGCGCCATATGCAGGCACGTCAACCACGTACCATTTATCCTTGTAGCACTCTAAACCTTTTGCAGGATAAGAGTTGAAGTTAATAGCCGTCGGCAACTCTGCCTTTGGAGCAAGGAAGGAAAGTATATCGTCACGAATAACTGCAAGGTCGTGTAGCATTTCATCGTAACGTGCTTGTGACTCTACGTAAACGCGATGAATGGAACTACCGGGAATAATATCGTGAAATTGATAAAGAAGAACTTCTTTCCATATTTCATCTAATTTTTCCTTGGGATAAGCATATCCCTTTAGGCTTGCTATGGTTGCAAGGAACTCTACGTTATGTAGCATAAACTCTATCTTACGGTTACCCAATTTATTCTTTGATTGAGTAGTATAGGTTCCTTGGTGTTTCTCTAAATACAACTCGCCCTTGTGTCTAACAAGTTTATCTTTTTGTGCGCCCAGTACGTCAAAGTAGTCTATTGCATTAGCAAGTTTAACGTCGGGTAGACCTTTCATGGATCCTGCTCTCTTTAGCATTTCTATGTGTCCCTCACCGGGTCCACCACCGCCGTCGCCTACGCCGTAGAGCATACCAAATTCTTTAACTTTATCTTTTTCAGGGAAGTTCTTTATAGCGTTACTGAAACTCCAAGCATGACCTTCTGAGTTATAGGTTTCATCCGGGGGCATATGTACAACCACTTCACTATCGTCTATACCTTCCCAAATAAATGCGCGATGTGGGAACTTATTGTGTTCATTCCAAGAAAGTTTAATGGTTTCAAAATAATCCATACCACACTTCTTAAGAATTTGAGGTAGGTTGCCACTAAAGCCGAATACGTCCGGTAGCCAGCACATACGCATTTCTTTGCCAAACTTTTCTAGCCAATATTTTTTACCATAGAGGTTTTGACGTATTAGCGACTCACCGGAGGTAACGTTGGTATCACACTCTACCCACATTCCTCCTTGAACTTCAAGTTGACCACGTTTAACGGCTTCTTGTAATTCTTTGAATAGTTCGGGATAACGTCTTTCTATCCATTCAAATTGTTGGGGTTGGCTTGCACCAAATATATATTCGGGATAGCGCTCCATGTTGCGAAGTTGTGAGGTAAAGGTACGAGATGCCTTTCTCTTGGTTTCGCGAATAGGCCATAGCCAAGCAAGGTCAAGGTGAGCGTGTCCGGTTGCATATATGGTAAATGGATTATCCTCGCCTACTTGATATTCTTCATGGAAAATCTTCTTGGCTTCTTCAAAATTTCCCTTTGTAGCAATACCGAGACCTTTACGTAACGACTTTCTTATGGATGCGCGTTTTTCTTTGGTGCATCCACTATCGGTTGCTTGAAATACTAGTGCCAAAGCATCATAGTAAACTTCCTTTGCTCTTTCGTTTATAACGACTATATCTGCCTGTCTAAACATTGCAGGTTTATCTATGTCGCCTAGAGGATGATTGTTGCCACAATCCATCCAAAGATCTATTTTCTCGTCTCCATTTGCGCAGTCGGTTAACTCAAAAAGTTTCTTACCACGTGCAGGTTGAGCGAACTCTACTACGGCAGAAAGATAGGTTATTCCACGTTTGGGAGTGCCGTCTGCATCATAGATACATCCTTCGCCACCTATTGCGAAAAGGGCTCCTACTTTCTTTCCTTGAGCAACTTCCGGAATAGTACCCTTAAAATGGAACCAAGCAGACTCATAGCAATTCTTAGACCATACTTGACCGGTTCTAATAGTACGATAAGAAAGTTCCTCCCTATCCTCAAACTCTACGGGTTCGTCTGTGGGAGAATACTCAGCCGACAAGGTACCGACTTTCGTATAGCATTTGGCTGCTAGTTTTAAAAGGTTTACGTCAAAACCATTGCCGAATATGTATCTAATAATGTTCGATGCGTTCATCTCATCCTCCTAAAATGCAGTGCTTATGCACACACTCTTTATTATATTATACTATGCGCGCGTGGAAATTGCAATATGCAATTTTTATCCCTTAATATTGCAATAAAAAAGCCCCTCTCTACGAGAAGGGCTTTTAGAATTACTCATTATTAAGCAAGCAATAAGCCTATACCCACAAGGTACAACAAGGCACCAACAACAGATCCACACAAGGATATAATAAATCCAATAACCCAGCCTTTTGTAAAAGTCTTTCTTTCTACGCTATCAGACTCATACATACACATACCGATTATTAGTCCTATTACACCTAAAAACATTCCTAATAGAACACCTAATCCTTTCTTGGGAGTTCCGGGTTTTTTATAACTGGTTTCACAGCCACAATGGGGACAAATAACTGCATCACTTCTAATTTTTTGACCACACTTATTACAATACATAGTACACCTCCTTTTGCTAATAATAATTTTACATCATAATGTGATGTACGTCAAGTTATTTACATCACATTATGGTATCTTTCATATATGGAATTAGCAAAAGTAATAGGAAATAATTTAAAACAAGCAAGAAAATATAAAGGCTTGACTCAGCGAGAAGTTGCTGAAAAATTCAAAATGACTCAACAACAATACAGTCGTTTTGAAAATGGTGTCTTTGAATTAAACTATATGCAGATAATAAAATTATGTGAACTACTAGATATAACACCTAACGAACTATTTACCATTGATTGAGTATGTATTAAAAAAAGGAGCATCGGCTCCTTTTTAATTTCTATTTGTTTTCCTCTTCAGCAATTTGCTCTGCAGTCTTAATGAGTCGCCTATATTGTGAAGATCTATGGGTAATGGCAAAATATGCTCCAACGGCTACTAAGACAACACCAACAACTGCTATTGATACCCAAAGTATCCACATATTATCTTGTTGTGAGCCCTTAACTCTTTCCCACATCTTTATGGTTGCAGAATTTCTTTCGCCAAAATCCTTCATAACACCTAGAGTGGTTGCACTTGCGATATCGGGATAGCGAAGTTCGTCTTCAAAATACTCTTCAATTCCATATTCGTTTTCTTCAACTACTGCTAGCGCCTCTTCGCTTGCTAAAACTACGTCCTTATCTATTCCGGAAGTGTATCCTATTGCCATTGCGTTACGCATTGCTATATCGGGACGGCAAACGTAATCTAGGAACATATACGCAGCGTCAACGTTTTGCGCATCATTTAACATTACCCAACCGTCAAACCAAATATTGCCACCAATTTCCGGAACAAAGTAATCAAGGTTTTCTGCGTCTTCCATTGCCCATAGGGCGTCTCCCGACCAAGCGAGGTCTGCGTATGCTCTACCTGAGGTAAGTTGTGCCTTTCCAAAGTCTACTTCGTATCCCTTTAGCACTGCGTTTTGCTCGGTAAGGATTTCTTCTACAGCCGTTAGCATAGCATCGTCAACGGTGTTTATGAGTTCTTGAACCGAGTGGTTTTCGTATCCTTTAGGTAGTCTATTGGTTTCCTTAAGTCTCATAACACCGGCAACATAACTATCTCTAATGGAATCTTTCATTAGGATTTTACCTTGGAGTTCAGGATTGTTTCCGGAGTTCCAAAGTAGACCATATCCTTCGTTAAGATCTTCTTCTGTTATAACGTCGGTATTATAGAGAATGCCAAGAGTTCCCCACATGTATGGTACGAAGTAGTCCACCATGCTTTCATTTTCTCCAACTTCCGGCACGTTAATTCCCGTGAAAACTTCTGATACTTTGTTATATATATCTTGATCAATATTGGAGTAAGTTGAAATTCTTGAGTAGTCTAATTTCTTAAGGTGTCCACCCTCCATTAATTTTTGTATAGCATATTCAGAGGGACAAATAAGGTCTATTTTCTCTTCCCCCTTTTCTATGGCAGTAAGCATTATTTCATTGGTTTCAAAGGTAGAATATACTATGTCTAAAGGCTTACCTGTTACCTCAAAATAATATGCCTCAAACTCCTCTTCCAAATCTTCATCAATGTAATCGCCCCAGTTGTATATGACCAAAGTGTTGCTTTCGTCTGCATAAGAGCAACCGGCCAAACCGCCAAGAGCAAAACTACAAAGGAGTAATAAGACTAGAGCCAATGATATTTTTCTCTTCATTACTTAGCCTCCTTTTTGCCCTCGTTTTTGTAGGAGCGAAGATTAGAAAACAGTACGATAAACACAACGACTACTATTATGATACTAAACACGGGTAGCCAGAAGGGTTTTAGACCACTTGCATTACGCAATGAACTATAAAGGTAGGTAGAAAGCGTATCTATTCCCGTTGATGACCCCTTGGTTAATTGGGTAATAATAAAGTCGTCTAGGGAAATGGTAAACGCCATTGCAAAGCCACTTATAACACCCGGTAAAATTGTGGGAATTATAACTTTAAACAATGCCTTTATGGGGCTTGCGCCTAGGTCAAGGGCTGCCTCGTAAATGTTAGGATCCATTTGCATTAGTCTTGGCATTACGGAAAGAATTACGTAAGGCGTGCAGAATGAAACGTGACCTATTATTAACCTAACATAGCCTTGTGGGAACCCAAATGTTGCAAAGAACAACATTAAGGAAACTGCCATTACTATTTCCGAGTTGATGATGGGTAGTTGGTTTACGTTTTCTATAACCCTACGTGCACGAGGTTTTAGGTGGTAAATACCAACTGCACTTATGGAGCCTATTAACGTAGAAAGCACGCTGGATACAACGGCAATAATAATGGTATTTAATAAACTATCCCAAAGTTTCTTCGGAGCATTGGTAAATAGGTCGCCGTATGCTTCAAACGTGAAGCCCTCTGGGAAAGTAAAGTTATTCGTATTTGAGAAGGAGTAAATAATTATCATCAAAATGGGAGCATACAAAATGCCTAGCATTAAGAAGATATAACCTTTTTCTGCAATTTTTCTTACCATAGGTTTTTCGCAGCCTCCCCTTTATTTATTTTGTTCATAAAGAAGTTGGAAATTAGAACAAGTGCTAACATTATTAGGCTCATTACGGAACCTACGCCATAGAGTTGCTCGCCTGCGTGGAATTTAAGGTTAATACTGTCACCAAAGAGCATTATGCTATTATTGGAAAGCATCTCGCTTATGGCAAAAGCACTTATGGTTGGAATGAATACCATGGTAATGCCACTTATTATGCCGGGAAGTGACAAAGGTAAGGTGGTTTTAAAGAAGGTTTGAACGGGGCTTGCACCTAAGTCTTGAGCAGCCTCTTTAAAACTCTTATCTATATTACTTATAGTGGTGTGTAACGGCATTATCATAAATGGTATAAAGTTATATACCATACCGAAAATTACCGTACCCATTCCAAGCGTAATACCCATATTTTCAAATATGGTTTGTAAAGCATAAGTACGAATAAGGAAGTTTACCCACATAGGGAGTAGGAATAACATAACTATAATGCTTCCACTCTTCCATCTTGCAAGAATATAGGCAACGGGATATCCTAAAAGAAGGCATATAAGGGTGGTTATTATGCCAACCACTATGGATACACCAAGTATTTCCAAACTGGAACCATCGGTTGCTAGGTCCACAAAGTTTTGGAAAGTAATTTGCCCCTCTTTTAGGAATGCGTTAATAAGCACTATTACAAGTGGGGTAACTACGAAGATTAGCAAAAATAGTATATAAGGATAAGCAAACACCCTACGCGTAAGGCGGAAATTCTTAACCTTATCTATTGCTTTCTTTGGTAGGTCTTTGAATTTCATTATTCTTCATCCTTCTTTTCAATTTGTTCAATTATGATCTTGTCGGGAGCAACGGAAAGTCCAACTCTATCGCCCTTCAACCAGTCGTCGTCGGTGTCAACAAAGAAGTTATAGTAGTTGTCTGCTCTAATGATGCATTGATAATAACTTCCTTTATAAATGGAAGATACTACTTCACCACCTATAATGCCGTCCTCTTCGTCGTCGTGAACGATAACGTCGTCAAAGTCAATGGAAACCTTAACGGGTGTGCCACTTGGTAAAGTAGAATTACAAGGGAACCTGCCTCCACAAATTTCTACTATGCCTTCATCCCACATTTCGGTTTCAATTTCATTTATGATACGCGCTTTGTGCATTATATGTAAGTCAAATGGCTTAATGAAAATGCCGATTTCGTCGCCCACTTTTACTTCGGTGTTATCGTGAATGAGAAGTTCGTTGGTGTCCTCTTTTCCTTCAACCAGAGCAACTATTTGGTAGTGATCGCCTTTAAATACGCAACTATCTACCTTGCCAACCATCATAACTGCGTGATTGTCTTTAGGTAATACGTATATGTCTTCTGGACGAATTATTACGTCAATGGGCTCGTCTTTCTTAAATCCCTTGTCTACGCACTCAAATTCTCTATCAAAGAATTCAACTACGCAATCCTTTCTCATTACGCCACTAAATATGTTAGATTCGCCTATGAAGTCTGCTACGAATGCATTAGCAGGTTCATCATATATCTTTTGAGGGGTTGCTATTTGTTGTATTACGCCGTCACGCATTACAACTATGGTATCACTCATCGTTAGAGCCTCTTCTTGGTCGTGGGTAACGTATACGAAAGTTATACCCAACTTTTTGTGCATGCTCATAAGTTCTATTTGCATGTCCTTTCTCATCTTGAGGTCTAGAGCGCCCAAAGGCTCGTCAAGAAGCAAAACTTCCGGCCCGTTAACAAGTGCGCGTGCCATGGCTACACGTTGTTGTTGACCGCCTGAAAGGCTGTTAACGTTACGATGACCATAGTCCTCTAAGTCAACGAGTTTCAAAGCATAATCTACTTTTTCTTTTATCTCTTGCTTGGTAAATTTTCTTAGTTTTTCGTAAAGATTACCCTTCCTGTCCTTGTATGTTTCACCGGTGGGTATCTTCTTGTTCTTTAATCCAAAAGCAATATTATTAAATAAAGTCGGAGGCCAAGCGGTCT
>JAZSKG010000028.1:0-2110 GCA_045534735.1 Candidatus Stercoripulliclostridium sp. | reverse complement strand
CCCCATGAAGCCCGAAGCAAAAACTTTAGGTCTTGTCGCTGCCCTTTTGGTTATATTTGACTGCGTTATGACCTTCTTTGGTTCCACGGCTAACGACGCCGCTTTCTCCACTTGGATCGTTGACGTTACCGATACCACTAACCGCGGTAAAGTTAATGCCGTAAACTCCATATTTAGCATTGTCGCTTTCGTTATAGTTTTCGTACTCGCAATGCTACTCTATAACAAGGACAACGACTCCAACGCATTGTTCTTCATAGTCCTCGGTATTTTCCCAATAATAGCCGGTATAGTAGCCCTATTCATTCTAAAAGATAGCCCAAACGTCGTAAAAAACAGCAACCCCAACTATCTGAAAGAAACCTTCTACGGCTTCCGTCCCTCGGTTATTAAGGACAATAAAATGCTTTATATATGCCTAACTGCAAGTTGTATTTTAGGTATATCTCAACAAACTTTCTTCTCATACCTTATAAACTTTATCACCAATACCCTAGGCATTAAAGACTTCATAATTCCACTTGCTATCGTTATTGTTCTTGCAGGTGCATTTACGGCAGTTAGTGGCATTATGCTAGATAAAATAGGTAGAAAACATTTCTATATCCCCCTAGTCGGTATAGTCGTTGTAAGTACCCTAATCATATATCTCATGAAGTTTATGCCCCAAAGTTCATACGTTTACGTTATTGTTATTGCCGGCACCTTCATGCTAGGCGCACTCCTCTCCGGTGGTAGCGCACTCATGTCTTCCTTCCAAGACTATATCCCCAAGGGTAGCGAGGGTAGATTCCAAGGCGTTAGAATGTGCTTTAGCGTTCTCCTCCCCATGCTAATCGGTCCCTTGATTACCATGATAATCAACCTAATGGCTATTGATAACACCTCCGTTGACTATATGCCTCCCTTTGAAATTTTCCTTGCAGCAAGTATTATTGCAGTATTTGCCATAGTCCCCATCCTCATCGTTAGAAAAGATGCAGATAGACTACGCAAAGATTTGCTCGCTTACCACCAAAACGACGCCCAAGAATAATCCTCATTTATCATTAAAGCCCCTTTTTAGGGGCTTTTTTTATTGCTATTTCACTTTCCATATGATATTATCTATATATATTTGGAGAGCCATGAAAAAATCCACTCAGTTTTTTAAAGTTTTAGCAATCATAGGTTGCATCCTACTAACCATAGTCCTCGTCTATGAGTCTTGTATGCCGGGCGACGTTTCTTCTTCGCATAGTAGTACCGTTTCTAACGCCGTCACCGACGTAACAGGTAAGGTGGAAAGTGCCATATCCGGTGGAAAAACCGATATTTCCGACGGCTGGAAAGCCAACTTTGGCGAGTTCCATCACACAATTAGAAAGGGCTTCGGTCACTTTGGCGCATTCATGATCCTAGGTTTATTTGCAACCATCGCGCTTGCTAACCTTGCCCCCAAAAAGTCACTCGGCATCTTCCTAGCCTACTTCTACGGCCTATTCTTTGCCGTCTTCACCGAGGCAATACAACTTTCCGTTCCGGGTAGAGCAGGCGTTTTTGACGACGTGGCTTTGGATTTTAGTGGGTTCTTTACCGGGCTTAAGATAGTGACAATCACTTGGTGGGGTATGTTGATAGTCTCCAAAAAACGCAAAAAAGTATAGACTTCATATTTTAGCGACCTACATAGCAAAGTGAAAATTATCCGTCGGGTCACGTACCACTAGTACGCTTCCCTAGTATAATTTCCCTTTGCGTCGTATCTCATCTAAACTACGAAGTCTATCAAGTATCCGTGCGTCGTATCTCATCTAAACTGCGAAGTCTATCATACTTAAGTAAAACCTTGTGAGTGAAGTGCAACGGAATGAAGCAATTTTGCATTATGAATTCTGCATTTTGCATTCAAAAATTCTTCCGTGTGAGCGAAGAGAAACGTAGCGAAGCAATTCTGCATTTTGCATTTTGCATTCTGCATTTAAATTCATTGTGCATTAAAATTCAAATTAGGTAAATAATACATAGGAGAAAATTTATGGCAAAAGTAAGACTTAATGAAAATGAAGAAATCGTAAAGGTTATTAAGGAAGGTCTAAAGGCTAAGGGTGGATATTGCCCTTGTAAACGC
>JAZSKG010000164.1:0-7490 GCA_045534735.1 Candidatus Stercoripulliclostridium sp. | reverse complement strand
TACCGTTTTTGCAGAAACTACCCCGGCAGAGGCAAATTCCGACCTCTTTATAATTGAGTGTGAAGAGGACTTCTTGACCTTTGTAAAAGACCTTAAAATCTATGGTCAAGCAAAGGGAAAATACATGCTTAATACCGATATCTATCTTGATAGATACTACGAGAAAAGCAACGAATTGCTGGGAATATTTGGAATTGGCTTACCCTTTGAGGGTTCCTTTGACGGCCGTGGTCACGCCATAGTCGGTCTAAAAGAGCCACTCTTCCATACTATAAGCGAGGGCGCTGAGGTTAAAAACCTACAACTCATAGGCGTTTCTTACGAGGATAAGAACAACGTTATGAGATACGGCCTTGCAAAAGTAAACAACGGCACCATTAGTAACGTTCAAATTACTGCCACTATCGTTAATAGTAATAGTTTCTATCCCAATGCTTTCGTTTTGGAAAATAACGGCACTATTGCGAGTAGTCTTGCAGTAATAAACGAGGTTTCCGGCTCTCCTGCCTACCTTAACGGAAGTGGACAGTTCCTGGATTCTTACGCATATTCCACAAATAGCATAGAGCAGGGGGACATGGACTTTTTAGTAGACGGCATAGACTCCTATGCTGAACTTAATCTTGCCCTTTTGAAGACCCAGGACAAGAAGTTGAACGCATCTTTAAACCTCTACAATACTCCCTTCGTAGGCATTGGTAACAACCCTGTTAGTCTTACAAGATATCTTCCCACGGAGAGTTCCGTTCAATTCTTTAACACCGCTTCCCTTCCTTACGTAGTAACCATGGAAAGAACCTACGCTGAGGGTACGGAGCCTCTTCCCGTTGAAAACGTGCTTACGGGAGTTGGTACTAAAGATCAACCATACCTAATTAGTAGCCTAAGCGATCTACTTGGCCTTCATTCCATTAACTCCGGGGAATATGCTCTTTTAACTAACGACCTCAACCTTGACCTATACGACTTTGATGGTCAAGAGACCGTTGTGTATACACTTGCTTGCCATTTTGACGGTGCAGGACATAGTATAACCATGGGTAACGGCTACGCGCCCGTACTATTTAATGAAATAAGAGATGATGCAAGCGTTAAAAACCTAAATCTTGTGGGCTCTCTTGCAAATACTAATATAGGTACCATAACGAACGTTACTGCGATAACTGGCGAGGACTCCTTTGTGGGCAATAATAAGGGCGTGATACTTCGCGCCGACGTTAAGGGGGCAACCTTCCTAGGTAGCAACGATAACATAGTTGCATACAGCCGTTTTGAGGGTGAAAAGTTTACTAACGAAGTTAGTAGTGTAGAAAACTCGGGCTTTAGCGACTGCTATTTTATAAATACCGGTGCAAGTGCTACTACCGTTTCCTCCTCCATGCTTGCTACCAACCATGCAACCAGCGTAGTTTATAACCTAAGCGATAGTACCTACGACTACTCAAGCGATATTACCCTTTACAAAAACTTCCCCGAAATTGATGGTTGGGCATTTGGTACCACTTTAAAGGATGATGGTGACAACCTTTTGTGCGACGGACATACTTGGGGTTACAAGAGTGGCACCACAGAGGACGTCATTACCCTTGTTGTGGCGTCCGATAGAATTGGTTACAAAGAAGTTAAGCGCTATGATGAAAAGTCCACAACCATACCTTTCAATTATCGTAGTGGCAGAGAGGCTTACGAGTTACGCACGTTGCCGACCTCAACAGACCTTACCAATTACGAGCAGTTTATAAGTGGTAATAATACCCTATATTACAGCGCAGACGAACCCGGGGTTATTTTTGAGTTAACCGACGGATTGTTTGGAATAGATAAAGTACTTGCCATTGCTAAAAACCTATACCCCATGACCAGCAAAACAACCTATATAGATGGATTTTGGAAGATTAAGCCGATAGGTGGTGAGTACCGAGACTTTACTGAAAGTTACATAGACCCCGTAAACTATCCCAATACCGTTCTTAACTACGTTACACTAGGCTTAAACTATTTTGAAATAAACGTCACCGTTACCGATAAAATCGTAATGGAATTTGGTTATGAAGTCAGCAATATAACTGCAATAGATATTGCTTCTTACCTTGACCTAGCTCTCACCTACGGCGCAAGTTACGCTGATGCCATAATTACCTTTGAAGAGGGTTATAAAGAGGGAAAGGATTACGGACAAATCATTAGCGCATATTTTGAGCATCATACCGGTGAAAAGAAACAATACGTTATAAGTGTGGAAATCCCTGCAACCGAAAGTCGCGCAAAAAGTTTTACGTACTACTACGCAAATCTAGGTAAAGGAACCATAGACGATAGTTTCCTTGACTTTGAACTTGGTTGCGAATATGGGGGCACCACCGAAGATACGGCTATTATTTATGGAACCCCACTTGGTACATTAACCGATAGCATTTACGTTAAAAACTATTCCAATTTATTCGTTAAATGTGGCGAGGTATTAAAATTTAAGCCCATTTACCAAGATTATTACGTAGAGGGCAGTGGTATCAAAATTAAAGATGCCGGTCACTACGTTTTAAAAGTTACCTATTATAACAACTTGGATCAAGAAGAAAATCCATTCTACCTGGAACCCAGAGAGGGCACCGTTGATATATACGTTGCACCTCGCCCCGTTGAGGTTTATGCTCAAGTGAACGGCTCCTATAATCCCACTTTAAACTACTACGACGCTCTTAACGTTACCTATCACTCAAAGGATGGCGGTATACTATCCGACCTTAATGAGATGGACTATGAACTCTATCTTGTAGAGGGGGAAAATAGGGTTGATTATAAGGGCAAAACGTTAAACGTTTTGGAAGATGGTAAAACCTACACGTTGGAAGTCGTTTGTCCTACCTCTAACGTACATAATCCCAACTATATAATCACCAAATCCCTGGATAGTCCTAAGGTGCAAATAACCATTGCGCCCGTACAAATTACCATTGACGACGAGGGTTGGAAGGATGAAAGTAGAACTTACGACGGCCTCACCCGTGAACCATTCCTAATGAGCGAATACGTTAAACACAACACCCTTGATAGAGTGCCCGACTATACCCTAGAATACAGTTACAACGGCATAACCCAAAGTGAACCGTTTGGATTCTATATGGTTGGCACCTATGAGATAGGGGTACAAGTAAAGTGCCCAAGCATAAATTACCTAGATAGCGAAATTAAAAGGTTAACTCTTACCATTTCTCCCAAAGAATTGGTACTTAGCGCCCTGGATACCACCGTAGACTATAACGAAGAGGCAGAGTATAAACTTTCCGTAACGGCTAAAGACGGAGAGGAACTTGAGGAAAACTATCTTGATTTCATAGCACTTGGCACCGATTACACCATTACTTCCACCTACCAAAAGGGAGAGGGCGCAGGCGCCACTTACCCCATAACCCTAACACTACTAAATACCACCGTTGGTAACTACGTTTTGGAGATAGGCTCGCCCAATGCAACCCTAACCGTTACCAAGAAGACCTATAATCTAACGATGGTAACCGAGTACGAATACACCGGAGATGGAGTGAAACTCATATTCAAAGAGGGCGATGAAATAGTGGAAAATATCCCCTTTAGCGAGGGATATCCTAAGTTTTATAAACTTAGAAACCGATTAAAAGAAGCCTTTACAGGTACTCCCGTGGAGGCCTCCGACTCTACTTTCCGTTACGTTGCAGAGTACAAAATAGAGGAAAGTACGGAGTATAACGCAGTAGCCCTTACCGAGGTTGAATTTAGTATTAACCCCAAAGTATTAACCTTTACCGGACTTTACGTATTCCACAAAGGAAACAAATATCCCTTAAGTGAATATTCCTCATTTGTCTATGACAAAGAGGATTATGAAATAAGCATTGACCCCGATGAACTTTCCACAAAGGGTAGCATAGTGGGAGCAAACTTTAAGTTCCGTTATAAACTTGTTGACAATAACGGTGTAGAGCACGCCTACGAAGACGCTAACGCAATAACACTAAGAGACGTTATAAGCCTTAAAGAGGTAAGTTTCTCCCTTGGAGAAAATAGCAGTAACTACGTAGAGTTTAAGACGGAAGAATATACCTTTAGTATTACTCCCAAAAAGGTTAGACTCGTTGACCTACCTACCGTAACCTACATAGGCAACTTAGGATACTCCCTAGAACTTATAACCGAGCGCGTGAATAATCTTGGTTACGTTGCGGGATACGAACTTATAGAGGGCGATACTACTTCCTTTAAAGTAGCATTTAAGAATGGCGAAACCACCATAGTTAAGCCCGGCACATACTTCCTAGAGGTTACTTCTACTAACGAAAACTACGTTATAGATCCCTCGGAAGACTATACGATTAAGCAAACCATTAACACGGGAACTATTGCAATAGACCTTAGTGACGTGGACTTTGGTACATATGAATTTGGTATTTTGGGTACCGAAAACGATAGAAATTATATTGATAAAGAGATTACTTTCACCCTTGACGGCAACCAAACCAAGACCGACGTTATTAGGTTTAACGTGGACTTTAATAGTGAACAAAGTGGACTACTTGCTCCCGGCATCTATCCCATAAATAGCGCAAGAAGTGAAGAGGAGGACGGCACCGTTCTTACAGAGTACGCAGTATCCAATGGTAAAGTTCAAATTATCCCTCTGGAAATTGCCTTCTCTTACGAAGATATGCTTTCCAAAGGAAAGGGCATTAAGCCTACTTATACTTATGGCGACAGCGCACTTTCCGACTTGCCAAATAGAGTAAATCGCGCTCAAACCTGGGCACTAAGTGGTTTGGAATATACGGAAATTCCCGACGTACGCGTTGGTTTGACCGGTACTGTAGTTACCCCCAAGCACGTAGGCGAATATACCTTTACGGCAAAAGCCTATGCTACCGGAAAGAACTACGAGGGAGAAGAAGTATACCTCTTTACCATTAAGGAAAATCTACTCACCTACAAAATGACGGTGTTACCTAAAAAAGTGACCATCTCCATTGCCCCCATAGAAATTAAAGTGGGGGAAGCGGAGCCTACTGCATTTAGTCCTTCATATCCCATCGCTTCCGAGCAACCTTTTACCTCCGACGAACTTGTCTACGCTTATGACGTAATAGACTTTAGTAGTGCCGGGGAAGGTCAGTTCCCCGTATCCGTTACCATAAAGGTTAAGGATGGAGAAGAGTATTACTACGACTACGAAGTAGTCAAGTACAATCAAGATGCAAAAGAAGTTAGCGTAACCCTATACGAGTTTGAAAACACCCTTACCGTAGAAAGTGTAACTTCCACCTATACCTCATTCGTCGTTTACCCCAAGGTAAACGGTCTACCCGAGGGCGCCGAGGTTACCTATAGTATGGCACCCGTTGACGTCGGTACCTACGACGTAGTGGTAACCATAAGTAAGCCAAACTATCGCGACAAGGTTGTCGGCACGGAAGTTGTTATCACCAAAGCAACTCCATACGTTGAATTTACCGGCGACAAGAACATTCGCTTTGACGTCCGTCACCTGCTTTCCTCCGAGGACGTTAACGCAGTTGCGCGCAACGGAATGATAGGGGTTCCCGGTGAATTCTACTTCATTTCTACTGCTCCTATGGGTGCTAGTGAATATCTGCGCGTAGGGGAATATACCTACAAAATCGGCTTCCGTCCCGAAAGCGACAACTATAACGTAGTTGAAGGTCTAAATTATACCATGACTTCATACGTTTCCGCGGAAGATTATACCCTTACCATAAATGGGGAAGCATTTACCGGAAGCACTTCCTCAACCGACGACGTAACCCTAACCCTTACGACCACCGAAAACCTTAGTGGCGTTATGCACCTTGTCGTTGACGGCTTTAACACTTACTACTCCAACCCCTCCAACGTCTACGTTTACGAGGAAAGCATAAATGCTTCTCGCGTTGCTCTAATGATTTACGACAAGGAGATAGTAGTAAATCTCATAAGCGTAAATATTGAGCGCGAGGAGCCCGAAGTCCCCGAACCTCCCGTTGAGCCCGAAAATCCCGATACCCCCGATACTCCCGGTCAAGGTGGAGAGGGTAGCACCGAGCAAGAGCCCGGTGGCAATAATGCAGGCAACAATGGTTCAAGTGGAAACCTAGGTAACGTGGATGGTGACGAGGGCGAAGAAGAGGGCGCAAACCTTGGACTCATAATTGGACTAAGTTCCGGTATAGGCGCAGTCGTAATAGTCGTTGTCGTAGTTCTCATAGTAGTATTTGGAAAACGCAAGAAAGACCAACAATAGAGGCCGATATGTTTAAACGAAGATTAATACCCATATTTTTAGTGCTGGCTCTAACGATAACGTTAGGGCTTGTAGCCTTTTCTTGTAACGGCACGGAAGGGGATGAGCCCTCTAACGTCTTTTGGCCCACTTTAACTAAAGTTAAAATAATTCCGGAAACAAACGGACATAACGGAGATGAAGATAGCCCCGTATGCCTTGAAAAAGTGGGTGGAGCGGTGGAAAAGTTCACCCTTGAAATTACCATATCCAACCCCGACAGATGGCCCATTCTTTCCTTTAACTACAACGACCTCACCTATACGAGCGAGGTATTCGGTGCAGAAAGTAACCACCAAGTGGTCTATCTGGAGAAACTATCTGCTCCCGTAGAGAGTGGGGAATTTACCATAAAAGTAGACAAGATAAAGTACCAAAAAAAGAGTGGTACTGCCTACGTGGCAATCGCTAACAACAACGAAAAAAAGGTTAGGATTCAACCCACCTTTACCCTCACTTTGGATTATAGCGAGGCGCATCTTTCCGAGGGCGAAAACCCCGTAAAAGAGGTGGAAAACAAGTTCCTTTCTTCCTTTAATCTTCCTACTCCAGAGGATATGAACGAAACGGAAAGATCGGAGGATACCATAGCCTATGGTAAGGCCGGCTTCATATTTGACGGCTGGTATACGGAAAAAGAGGGGCATGGACAAAAGTACACCTACCTAGATTCCTATAACCTCTACAAGGACGTCACTTTGTACGCCCATTATACGCGCGCCTTTAAGTACACCGTACTAGAGGACTCGGTGGAGATAGTGGGCATCACAAACGAGGGTAAGGCTACCAATTTCCCCATAGTTATTCCAAGGGAAATAGAGGGTAAGCCGGTAAGGAAAATTGCCTCTTACGCATTTAGTGGAGTTGCCGGTGGTAAGAAGTTTATTCTTCCCGAAACCCTAGTGGAAATAGGCGACTATGCCTTTAGTAACTCTAAGAATTTACACATTGAACTGGGCTCCGTAGAAAAGATAGGTACCATGGCTTTTGCCGACTGTGGAGAGATAATTTTAGGGGCAGAAGACAGGTACTCAAGCAGTAGAGTTGCAGAACTTCCCAGCACCTTGCGTGTGATAGGAAGATACGCGTTTAAGGGCTCATACTGGTACACTAAGGCACCCAATCCCCACAGAGATGGCATATTCAGACCGGAAAACCCCACTCTTTTAATACCCGACACCGTGGA
>JAZSKG010000134.1:0-3887 GCA_045534735.1 Candidatus Stercoripulliclostridium sp. | reverse complement strand
GAAGCGAGAAGAAGAGGGAGATCTTGAACCTGCTTTTGCAACTTTGCCCTTAGTTCTCTTGTGTGCTTTCTTGTCACCGGGTTGACCAGCCTTAGTGGGCTTGTCTTGACCTTGGTATACGTGCTTCTTGTTGCCCTTTGGTACGTAAGCGATAGTCTTTGCTTGACGGTTCTTGAATAACAAGGGGATGAGTACGGTTATTAAGGGAAGAACCAAGAGTATTACGAAGAAGATATTTGCTACTACGGTAATTTCGGGATTATACAAAGCATCTTCCCAAGACATGGTGAAGTAGTTCTTGAATGCATCGCCGATGGCGCCGTCTTCTATGGTGGTAATCTCTAGTAGAGCGGGACAGAGCATCGTTAGAAGGGCAAATATAAGGATTAGTAGGGGTATAACGTGAATGCGTCTAGAGGTATAACTAAAGAGTCTACCAACGTTCAATAGTACTTCTACTATGCAAAGGATAAGGGTTATAACGAAGAAGATGATGGTTCCATAAGTTGCGATATGCTTTATGATCTTTACACTATCATAATTGCCGTCCTCGCCCTTTTCAATAGCGATATCATCGGAACGGTTTAGCATAAAGCGAATGTAATACCAACCACTTGCTTGGTCGCCTTGTTCCATGAATTCCATGTCTTCAACGGCATCTAGACGTTGTTCGCTGAACATGGGGGTACGGAATAGGGCTTTAACAAGGTCCAAAGTGGTGATATCAATGGAGGTCATACCCAAATCTTTGTAAAGCCAAACGGTTTCGGGGGTATCGTAGTTTTTGTCTATGTACTTTTCGTCTTGTTGTAGGCGTTGTTCCTCATTCATCCAGGTGCCCTTTGGCCATTGACCATTGTTGAGAACTTGGAAGTCAAGTTCATTTTCTCCCAACTTGATGTAAGCAACGGAGGAAAGGCTCATTCTAGAATCGCCAAATGATAGATAGGTATCAAAGGTTTCTAGGTCTTGAGTGCTTATGGGGAACATGGGTAGCAATGCTATAATCAAAAATGCCAAAATGAGAATTATGGAAAGAATGGGAGCAATTGCGCCAAAGTAACGGGTTTTGTTGAAGTAAGACTCAAAATCAAAGTTTACGTCGGAATATGCATCGGCATATCTACCCAATTTCTTTTCTTTCTTGCTACGTTCAACAGCATTATATTGGCTGTGAGTTTTTAATTCTGCAGCAAGAATGTTGGGGTCGTAATCGCTACGCTCTACCTTATCAAGAAGTCTCTTGTATTCTTCACGTTTGCTACGCAACTTTGCTTTTGCATAGGGAGAGTCGCACTCTCTCATGTCGTACTTGAGTTCCTTGATCTTGCGCTTTAAAAGTTCAACCAAAACGGCTTCGTCGCGTTCGGTCCAACTAGCAGTAAACATTTTTGACGTGGTTAGCGGGGCTTGTGCCATATCATTCTCCTTAATGCGCATACGCATAACGCATACGCGTGGGTATACTTGTAACTATTATATATCACTCGCGCGCGAATTTCAAGTGGTATTTAGAAAAAATTATTTGCCAAATTACGTAAAGGTGAAAATTGTAAACAAAAAAGAGGGATAGTTGGGAAAAAGATAAAAAGAAAAGGAGATAATATCTCCTTTTTCATGTTAGGTTTTAAGACGTAGTCAAGTTGGGTTAAACGTTAAACCTAAAGAGCACAACGTCACCTTCTTGCATAACGTAATCCTTTCCTTCACTGCGAACCTTACCGCGTTCTTTTGCTACGTTAAAAGAGCCACATTCTATGAGTGTTTCATAGTCAACGATTTCTGCGCGAATAAAACCACGCTCAAAGTCGCTGTGAATTTTGCCCGCTGCCTGTGGGGCTTTGGAACCGATTTTTATGGTCCAAGCACGAGTTTCTTTTTCGCCTGCAGTAAGGAAACTCATAAGGCCGAGGAGTTTGTAACTGGACTTGATTAGTTGGTCAAGCCCGGAACAAGAAACACCCAATTCTTCCATGAATATTTCTTTTTCGTCCGGGGGAAGAACAGCAAGTTCACTTTCAACTTGAGCGCAAAGAACAATTACTTCGCTACCCTCTTTTTCGGCGTGTGCTTTTACTGCTTGCACCATGTCGTTATTCTCGTCGTCGCCCTCTTGAACGTTGGCGCAATAAATAACTTTTTTGGTGGTAAGTAGGAATAGGGCGTCTGCAATTTCTTGTTCTTCTTTTGTAAGGGAAACGCTTCTTGCGGGAAGACCTTGCTCAAGCGCCGAGTACAATTTTTGTTGTACTTCCAACTCCGGCATAAGCCTCTTGTCGCCACCTTTCATGGTTGCCTTGGTTCTATCAATACGACGAGAAAGGGTATCCAAGTCGGCAAGAATGAGTTCTAAATCTATGGTTTCTATGTCGCGAAGAGGAGAAACGCTTCCGTCTACGTGGGTTATGTTTTCGTTCTCAAAACATCTTACGACGTGAATGAGTGCGTCTGCTTCACGAACGTGGGAAAGGAACTTGTTTCCTAAACCTTCGCCCTTAGATGCACCTTTTACGAGGCCTGCAATATCAACGAACTCCATGGTTGTATAAACTATCTTTTTGCAGTTGTATAATGCAGCAAGACGGGGGAGTCTTTCGTCCGGTACTTGTACTATGCCTACGTTGGGCTCTATGGTACAGAATGGGTAGTTTGCTGCTTCCGCCTTGTTAGCAGTAAGCGCGTTGAACAACGTGCTCTTACCTACGTTTGGTAGTCCTAAAATTCCTAGTTTCATGTTTACTCCGTTATGCGTTTAATAGATCGCGTAGAGTGCGCTTTGCCGAAGCAAGTGCGTTGTCTACTTGTTTGGTGTTGGTGAGTCCAAGTTTTTCTTGTATTTGGGCATATGAATAGCCCTCAAGGAAAAGCATAAGAACGTCGTATTGTTTTTTGGAAAGTTCCTCTTTTGCAAGGTTGAGAATCTTTTCCACCGTTTCGTTTTGAATGGCTTGCGCGATGGGGTCTACGTCGTTTGCAGAAGGAATGATTTCCGAATCTTTGCCCTTTAGGTCGGTTATGGAAAGGGAGGTGTTAAATCGTTCGTTGCTATTATTGTGGTAACTGCGAACGATATCCCTAAGGCGATTGCTCATAACTTGATAGGCGTAAGTGCTAAACATGGCGCTCTTTTCGGGGTCGTGGCGTTGTATTGCTTTAATGAAAGCAAGGGTGGACTCTTGTAAGAGATCGTCGTGGTCAACTCCGCGTGCTATAAAATAGTTACGCGTAACCTTATTTATAAGCCCTTTATATCTGACGAGTAAGGTGGTTGTTGCAATTTCCTCTCCTTGTCTAGAGAGAACAACCAACTCGTTGTCGGAAAGGGTGAGGGCTATTTCTTCGGTAAGGGTTTTATTTTCCATGTCTTTGTCTTATTGCCTCGTAAACTACAATGCCGGTAGCGACGGAAGCGTTTAGTGAGTTGACTTTGCCGTAAAGAGGAAGGGATACTATGCCGTCAACAAGTTTTCTGGTCAAGGAGTGAACCCCACTTCCTTCTCCACCTATAACAAGGCCAACGTTTCCGGTAAGGTTGGTTTTGTATATATCTTCGCCGTCCATATCTGCCGCGAAAACGAAAACACCTTGGTCCTTAAGGTATCTTATGGCGTCGTTAACGTTTGTTACCTTAATAACTTTAACGTGAGCAGATGCGCCTGCAGAAACCTTAATAACGGTATCGGTGACGCCTACGCCACGATGCTTGGGGACTATAACTGCAGTAGCGCCGGCGCAGTCGGCAACCCTAATTACGGCGCCTAGGTTGTGAGGATCTTCTATTCCGTCAAGGATGATAAATAGCATTTCTTCGCCCCTTTCCTTGCACTCTTCAACAACCTCTTCTAGGTCGTAGTAGGAGTACTCGGTTGTGGTGGCGATAACACCCT
>JAZSKG010000121.1:0-13896 GCA_045534735.1 Candidatus Stercoripulliclostridium sp. | reverse complement strand
TGTTCTCTTTTAAAGTTAGCGTTTGGGAGGGTGCAACTACTATGCTGTCGCCGGTGTGAATACCCACGGGGTCTACGTTTTCCATACAGCAAATAGCGATTGCCGTTCCGGCCTTATCACGCATAACTTCAAACTCTATTTCCTTGTAGCCCTTAATTGATTTTTCAATTAATACTTGGGTTACAGGGCTAAGTTTAAGTGCGTTCTTTGCCAGTTCACGAAGTTCTTCTTCGTTATCTGCAAATCCACCACCGGTACCACCAAGGGTAAATGCAGGACGAACGATTATGGGGTAACCAATGCTTTCTGCGATTCTAACACATTCGTCTACGGTGGTTGCCGTTTCAGATTGCAAAACGGGTTCGCCTATTTCTATACACAAATCTTTAAATAGTTGACGGTCCTCTGCTTTTGCTATTGCTTCGTAGGAAGTTCCTAGGAGTTCCACTTGACATTCGTCCAAAATACCTTTAGTGGAAAGTTGCATTCCTAGGTTAAGACCGGTTTGTCCACCTATTGAACAAAGTAGTCCGTCAGGACGCTCGTGACGGATGATTTTGGCAACGTGCTCAAGATCAAGGGGTTCCATATAAACCTTGTCTGCCATACTGGAGTCGGTCATTATGGTTGCGGGGTTGGAGTTAACGAGAACGACCTCGTATCCCTCTTCCTTAAGTGCCAAGCACGCTTGCGTGCCGGCATAGTCAAACTCTGCTGCTTGTCCTATAACGATAGGACCTGAGCCTATCATCATTATTTTCTTAATATCTGTTCTCTTTGGCATTTTTGCGTCCTCCAAATTTCTTCATAAAGCCAATAAAGTTTTCAAAGAGATATCCAGCGCCTTCCTCTTGTGGATGATATTGCATAGCAATAACCCCGTTTGCCTCGTCTATAACGCCCTCACAAGTGCCGTCTACAAGGTTTACGTGGGTAATGGTAAGGTTTGTTCCTTCTAATGAATCTTTATCTATAACGTGAATGTGGTTTTGGGATGTGATTTCTATTTCCCCACTTATTAAATTTTTAACTGGTTGGTTTGCTCCGTTGTGACCAAAAGACATCTTAGTAACTTTTGCGCCGTATGCGTATGCGATAAGGTGGGCACCAAGTCCTATGCCCATTATGGGAAGGGTGCCTTTGAATTCCTTAACCAATTCTGCTATTTCCTTTACTGCGCTTGGAGCATCGGGTCCGTCGGAAATAAATAGGCCTTGTGGACGATGCTTTAGTATTTCTTCCTTAGTTGCGTTGTAGGGGAAAACTACTGCATTGCATCCGTTATTTTTAAACTTTCTAATCATGGTACTTCTAACGCCACAATCCAATATTGCTACGGTGAATTGTGGGTTTCTCGTGCGCGCATACCACACGCTCTTAGAAGACACTTCTTTGACTGCTTGGGATACCAAATTATATCCTTTGATTTCCTTAATGCACTCGTTTACGTCGCGATCTGCATCGGTTATCATGGCTCGCATGCTACCTTCTGAACGAATTATTCTTACTATTTCACGAGTGTCTATCCCTTGTAAAGCAGGAGCACCGTTGTCGCGAAGTACTTCGGATAAAGTGCGCGTAAAACGGAAGTTAGAGGGAGAGTCGTTATACTCTCTTACTATCATGCCACTAACGTGAACAGCCTTGGACTCGTAATCGTCGTCAGTAAGGCCGTAGTTGCCTATTAAGGGATAACTCATAACCAACATACAATTACGGTATGCGGGATCGGAAATTATCTCTTGGTATCCTACCATAGAGGTATTAAAAACCAATTCGGCTATTTTGGTTTCGTCTGCTCCAAAGCCTTCGCCGAAAAAGTATTTACCATTTTCTAGCACCAACATTCGTTTAGTCATTTACGCCTCCAAATGAGCATATTTTATTTTTCCGTCAACTATCGTCAACCTGTTAAATCCGTAGAATTCGTAACCTATAAATGGAGAGTTTTTGGAAAGGGAAACTATTTCTTCCTCGGTGTATACGTGAGGGTTATTTACGTCAAGCACAGCCAAGTTTGCCTTTTCTCCAATCGCGATATTAGGTACCGGCAAGCCAAATCGTTTTGCCGGTGCAGTTGATACCAACTCAACGAACCTTTCATGGCTTATCTTGCCCGTTCTTACGAAGTAAGTGTATATACTTGGAAGGAAGGTTTCCAGTCCAATAATTCCGTTTAAACTTGTTGCGTATTCGCCCTTTTCGTGTTTTGCGTGAGGTGCATGATCGGTTGCAAGCATATCTATGGTGCCGTCCAAAAGGGCTTCTATGGTTGCAAGCATATCTTTTTTAGGGCGAAGGGGAGGGTTCATTTTCGTATTGCCGTCTTTTATATTCTCTTCGGAGAGTATTAAGTGATGAGGACAAGCCTCAACTGTAACGTCGTACCCCTCTTTTTTTGCCTCTCTTATGGCCTCATAGGCATCTAGAGTGGATATATGGCAAAAATGATACTTGACTCCCGTCTTTTTAAGTAGTTCTATTTCGCGTTTAACTGCGACAATCTCTGCTTCACGCGAGGTGCCTAGGTTTTCTGCCTCTGCGTGAGAGGCAATAACCTTACCATGTTTTTTAGCGATTCCCATGGCTTTTTCCAAAATTTCAAGGTTATTTACACCTTTTCCGTCATCGGTAAAGGCCTTAACGTAGGGAGCAAGTTCCTCTAGGTCACTCATTTCTTTTCCCATTTCACCAACGGTAACCGAAGCAAAGGGATAGCACTTAACCAATGCATCGCGCTCTATGAGGTCGGTTTGCACTTTAAGATGCTCCACAGAATCGGGGCAAGGGTTTAGATTTGGCATGGGCATTATAGTTCCCACACCACCTTTTAGAGATGCAGTAGTGCCGGAAAGTATGGTTTCTTTGTACTCAAAACCGGGTTCACGCAAATGCACGTGCACGTCTACGGCAGAAGGGATAACCCAAAGTCCACTAACGTCAACGATCTCTTCTCCGTTAATGCTAGGCGAAATGGCAACTATGGTGCCACTTGCATCAATCTCTATATCCCTTTTTTGTAGTTGACCGCCCTCAAGCAGAAGTCCGTTTTTAAGTATCATTAAAGTTTTCCTTGTAGTGCGAGAGTTATAACGGCCATTCTAATATAAACGCCGTTTTCCATTTGTTTGTAGATGCGACTCTTGTCACATTCTGCAACTTCGGATGCAATTTCTATGCCACGATTAATGGGTGCAGGGTGCATGATAATACCACGATGCTTCATTTTCGCAACGCGCTCTACGGTCATACCATATTTTTCGTGGTACTCTTCTTTTGTAATTTTCATGTTTTCTTTATGGCGCTCAAATTGTACGCGCAAAAGATTTATAACGTCGCAGGTTTCCACGGCTTTGTCTAAGTCTATGTACTCTGCAGTATTATCGTCGGCAAATTCTTTGGGGCCGGATACGAATACTTTCATGCCCAGACGGCGCATAACTTCTGCATTTCCGTGTGCAACTCTGGAGTGGGCTATATCGCCGACGAGTGCAATCTTAAGACCTTCAAATCTACCAAACTCTTCGTAAATGGTCATTAAATCAAGTAGGGTTTGGGTGGGGTGATCGGACTTACCGTCTCCACCGTTAAAAATGGGAATCTTTATACCCTCTAGTTCCTTGTAATACTCGTCTTGAGTGTGGCGAATAACAACACCATCTACACCAAGTGCTTCAAAGGTTCTTACGGTATCGTAAAGGGTTTCACCCTTTTGAACGCTAGAGGTTGCGAGGTTAACTGAAAGTGGGGTAATGCCAAGGTTTATCATGGCGACTTGGAAACTGTACTGAGTACGGGTGCTGTTTTCATAAAAAAGGTTGACCATCTTCTTCCCTGGGAAGTTAAGTGACCAACCTTGTTTAAAACGAATAGCAAGTTCTATGATGTCCATTATTTCCGGGGATGAAAGATCCCTTAAAGTCAACAATCCTCTCATATATACCTCGCGTGTATATTAAATTTTTATTATTATATACTAATAAAAAACATATGTAAAGTGATTTTAATAATTTTAGACTCAAATTAGTATTAGATAGCATCTTAAATCGTTTCCTAAAAAAGAGGAAATTTTAATCTCAAAATGTACCTATTTTTAAGAGTGGTCAAGACAAAAAAAAGACGTCTTCATTTACAAAAAAGACGTCGTTTATATGTTGTTGGCTTTTGTTAGTTTTATGTCATTTTGGGATTCCATTTTCCACATTATGGTAGCCTATTTGCACAAATATTTTCTTTCTGCGCTTTCCACGGTTTGGCTCATTAACATGGCTATGGTACAGGGTCCAACGCCACCGGGAACAGGGGTATACGCACTAGAAATGGGAGCGCAGTTTTCAAGGTCAACGTCCCCTACGTTTCCTTTATTATACCCTGCGTCAACCAAAACGACACCCTCTTTTAGCCATTCCTTTTTTACGAACTTTGCCCTACCCACACAAGCAACTACAACGTCTGCAGTTTTAACTATTTCGGGTAGATTTTGGGTGCGTGAGTGACAGATGGTTACCGTTGCGTTTTCGTTTAGAAGTAGCATGGAAACGGGCTTACCCAGTATGGGACTTCTGCCTATTACGACAGCATGCTTTCCATCTAATTCCACGTTATAGTATTTTAGTATTGTCATTATTGAATACGGGGTAGCACACTTAAATCCACTTCCACCCATAGTAACCGAACCAAAAGAAGCAGTATTTACGCCGTCCGTGTCCTTTTCAAGAGCAATAGCATTAAAGCATTTTTGTTCGTCTACGTGTTTTGGTACCGGGTGTTGTAAAAGTATGCCGGAAACTCTTTCGTCGTTATTTAATTTTTCTATAACTTGAAGGAGTTCTTCCGTCGTCGTTTCTTCCGGGAGTTCTATTTTACGTGGCTCTATTCCAACGCGCAAACAAGCATTCCCCTTCATTTTGACGTAGGTTTGGGAGGCAGGATTAGTTCCTACTATTATGGTTGCAAGCACTGGAACCACTCCGGTTTTTTCTACTAAAACTTTAACTCTTTCTTGTAAATCGCTTTCAATGGCTTTTGCGACCACTCTTCCGTCTAACACTATAGGTTGGGGCATAATAACTCTCCTTTATTAGGTTAGGAATATTGTAGAAAATGATTTAACTTTTGTCAATAGTAGAAGCCAAAAAATGAGGTTTCTAGCCCTACTCTGCGTCCTCTTTTGAGAGTTAATATGTAAATAGTATTTCGTGCGCTACGCACAATCACACGCGCCCACGCAGTATAATTATAGTAAAAGATAGGGCTTTTTGCCTTGACCGAGGTAGGAACGCGCGTTATAATTGCGTATATATTAATATAAAACACACACAAGGGCGCGCACAAGCCCGAAAATTAATTGCTAAAATAATATAGCACCCCAAAAAAGGAGGCGTCTATGAAAAAGAATATAGTTAGAAAAGTAAGCAAACTCTCAGTTTTCTTGGTAGTTTTCTTAATGCTAACCTTGGTTTTCACGTTGTATCAAACTTCGGTTAACACGTTTATTACCGACGTTGCAACGGATTTAAACCTTGCCGACAGCGAAGAGATTCTAGAATTTTTACCAATAACCGCTGAAGCAGCCACGGTTACAAGTTTTACTAGCGTACAAATGGTAGATGGCTATGAAATGAGCAATACCTGGGGCTCCGTTGTGGAAAAATCCGAAACATATACTTTCACGGCCTCCCTTAGTAATGACGCTTATAAAAGGGCCGCTTATAGTGCTGGCGCAATAAAGTTTAAGTCTTATTTTTCCATAACCAGCAGTGGTAACCACTCCTCAAGGTGGTATATTACGGCCTCTGGTGGTGCATCAAGCGCTTCTACGTCCGGATCATATATTTCTAGTGGCTCCAGTACCTCTTCCGAAGTAAATCTACCCGGTGGCACGACAACGTTTACTGGTTATCTAAATTTAAGAACCCAGGGTAAAGCCTTCACATCTCAAACCGCTAGAGCGGAAAATTGTGGCGTTACCCTTGTGAAGGGTGATGGGACCGCTCCTTCAATCAATCCAAGCAATGCAACAACCATAAGTAGCGCCTACTGGCAAACCGGCAACTCTGTTTCCATTTCGGATAGTGGCGCGGGAATAAACACCATTCGCGTTACGTACACCAACCTTTCTAACACAAGCAGTACTTCTACTGGTCTAGATTTTACCGCTAGCGGCACTGCGGATACCAGCCGTGTTACCTCAAGGTCATTAACGCTTACTGGTCAAGGTAAATATGTTATTAACGTCACGGACAACGTTGGCAACTCGGCAAGCAAAACCATTTGGTACTATAATTCTTCCATAGCCGCAACCGTTGCAAGTAGTGCTTATGGTAATGCTTACGTTTCCACCAGCAATACCTCATCCGGCTCTAGCAGTACTCTCACAGGAAGATATGGTGGCCAAAGTTATTACATATACGCGACTCCTAAGGCAGGATATTACTTTACCGGTTGGACCGGTGAAGCAACACTAGGCGTAGGCTCCTACGTTGATGGCAAATGGATGCAATCTCGCTCCATAGCATCCACTCCTACCAAGAGCAGTTTCTCTTATACGGCACAATTTAGTGCCATTGCTCCGTTACTCAAAAATAACGGCGTTGCAAACTCTTCCGGTGCTACGTCGTTTGAGTTTGATTACAATGGGACAAACATACCACTTACGTTGAGTGTGCCAAGTGGATACGGGGGATCTTTAACCTTTAGTGGAACAACCGATGGTGGAAGCACCTACGCCACCAGTGCAACGGCCCCAGTGTACGCCGGCACCTATACGGCATACGTAAACTTAACGTATAATAATAATCCCATCGGCTCGGCTTCATTTGAGGTAAAGATTAAGCCTATTAACGTATATGCTAAGCCCACGTTTGCATCCATCACCATGAATGGTAACACTTATGAAAACGGCAAGATATACGATGGTACCAACACCATAACCCAATCTGCCCTAACCGACTGGGTGCTTGGTAGTGAATCTGCCGGCAAGACCCCGTACACAAACGATGGACTAACCTTTACTTCCAAGTCCAACTCCTTTACTTATAACGATAAAAACGTAGGTTTAGGAAATAAAACCATTGCAATTCAAACCGATGCAACTATTGGTTCTACTAAATCTAACGCATCAGATATTGCAAAATCCTACGTGTTCAACAGGTCTGCTGATACCATAAATGGCACCATTCTACCCAAACAACTTACCGTTGTTTCTGCCGGATACGGTAGTGGTGCAGGCGGTACTACGGTTACCGGTTACGTAAGTGGTAGCCTAATCACGGGAACCCATTATGGCAAGGTATACGACAGCAGTACTTCTGCAAAAATAAGAGGTCTTGTATTTAGTGGATACGTGCCTGGTGATAGTATTGGCTTTGCGCTTAGCACCCAATCTTCTACCGGATACGAGGTTACTACCGAAAACGCAGGTACAATCATACAAGATATAACTGCAAACTTTGACGACAAACACGTGGGTACCGGAAAGTCGGTAACCTCCGTTTCCCTTATCCTGTTTGGCGACGACAACACCAACTATTACCTAAAGTATAACGATGGTAGTTATGTTGGTAACGCTATTACCGCATATACGGAAGGAACCACCTTCCAAATTATACAAGAAGGCTGTACCATCGTTCAAAAAGATGCAACCGTAGTTATTACCGGTCATACGAATAAAATCTATGACGGTAGCACTAACATTACCGTTACTCTCGGCTGGAAAGACGACGTTAGCCCCATACAAGGAAGCGATAACCTTTACATTAATGGTGCAACCGGATTTACCGCTAAATTAAACGATGCAACCGCTAACTACTATAACGGCGATAATACTCCCACCGGTGGTCGCGTATTAAACGACACCCATAAGACCATTGTTGCAGAGGGCGTTTCTCTCGCTCTAGGCGATCCCAACGATGCTTCCGTTGCAGGCAACACCAGACTTGCAAACTACCGTTTAACCAGCACCACAACGGCAACCTACGAATCTAAAGACTATAGTCTAGGTTCAGATGGTAAACTTTCCAACGAGAAAGATTTTATTGCCGTTAAAACCAAACTTCTAACCCCTACTCTTATTGCTACAAATAAGGATGACGCCAGTCACGATGGAAGCAAAATTTACGACGGCAATAACCTTTGCTACAACTATTACTTCACAAACGATGCCCTTCCCGGCGACGTCGTTATCATCAACACCACGAACGTTAACTATGGTGGTATAAACGTTGGTGAATACGTAGTAACCGCTTCCGGCCTAAGCATTAGTGGCGACGACGCAATTAACTACCATCTAAACGTTGCCTCCATTACCGATGCAACCAAGCGCAAGATTACTCAAAAAGACATTTCTTGCGTAAATATTGATGAAATCCCGGACGTTTACTACAGGGCTTCCATATACACCCCCACTCCTAAAGTATACGATCCCACGTTAAAGGATGATAGTGGCGCAACCATTACCACACCACGTGAATTGGCTTCCGGTACGGATTTCCAATATGCTTATATGAATGAAGCAGGCGACACTCCCACTGCAAGCCAAAATACCGGCACCTATACTTTAAGAGTTAACGGAGAAGGTAATTACTCCGGTTTCGCAACAATTAAATATAATATTAAACAAGCCAGCGTTCAAATTGGCGATATGGTAACCATTAGTAAAATATATGGTCAAAACGTTGTCGTCGGTGACATTAAGGCTGAATCTATAACGCTTGGAAACGAAACCGTACAAAACATACTTAACCTTGAAATTGCAAATCTAGACGACGTTAGTGCACTAGAAGGATGCTATTCCGGAAATGAAATCACTAAAGAAAACATCTACGTAGTAGGTGCTTGGTCGTTTGTAGGCACTTTACCCAAAAACGTTAAAGATGGTGGTCACACCGTAAAAGTACAATTTACCCCACAAGATAAAGTAAACTATGCTACTCCCGGTGAAAAAGAGTTAACTCTTATCTTCACAAAGCGCGACATAAAAATTACCGCAACGGAAACCAGCGTAATTTTTGGTAATGAAATTACTACGAACTTTAAAACCAACTACACGGTTGAAACGGCAAACACGGATGGTACTAGAGGCTTAGCATATTCTACCGACTCCTTTGGTGAATTGTACTCTAAGGTAGAAAACTTTGTTTATGCCCTACCCGACACAACTCTTGAAGAAGGCAAAGAGATTTGCATGGCAGGTACCTACCCTATTTTAAGCGCGCTGGAAAACTCCAACTATAATATTGAGTACGTAGGTGCAAATTATATAATTAATCCTCGTGCTATTACGCTAACCATACAGACAGGTCAAAAGAAAGTATACGGAGACGCCGATCCCGCTTCTTTTGTTTATGAAGTATCTAAAAATAGCAGTGGCACCGTAAACGTAGGGCTAGTAGAAGGTTCACTGGTTCGTGATGGAGGCGAAAACTATGGTAATTACGGCATTAAGTTTGACAATATTTTGAATAGCAATTTCAATAAAACGAACTACGTTATTACCACTGAAACTGCCGTCTTTAAAATTGAACAAAAAACCATTAAGATTACTCCCCATAACGTAATTGGACACTTCTATGGTGAAGAAATTGTAATAGACCAAACTGCTTACACCGTTGAAGGCCTTGCTGAACGCGATAATGGCAAGTCCTATGCCGAACTCTTTACTACCCTATCCATAATACGTAGAGAAGGCTCCAACACAACGGCAACCACCAAAATTGACGTAGGCACTTACGGACTATACATAGATAGGTTTATAAGCGCAAACAACAACTACGTGCTAGAAAAAGGTAATGGCTCCTTTACTATTATTCCTCGTCCCATACTAATCACCCCCGATGCCGGACAGGGTAAAGTATACGACGGTCATGATACCAATGCAGTTCTTACTTATACGGCTAGCAACAATGCCGTAGGCCTTAACGGCGACGCCGTAAAGAAGGAGTCTGCACTAAATGGTACCCTTTCTCGTGTTTCCGGTGCCGATGCCGGAGAATACCCCATTCTACAAGGCTCACTATCCAATGAAGGCGGAAAGAATCCCAATTACCAAATTTCCTTTGATCCCAACTTAGTAAATTACGTAATTAGCCAACTTTCCGTTACTATTACGGTTCGTCCTTCTTCCATAAGTGTTGGTGATCCTACTCCGGAAGATAGCGCTCTTACCTTTGACGCATCTTCCTCCATCGCATTACCTACACCAATTAATGGATGGGTTATGATTGAGCGCGATGAAAACGGCAATCTCCCCACCGACGTTGGTACCTACAACGTTGTTGCAGACAGCACTATGCTAAACAACAACCCCAACTATTCCATAAACGTTTTAGGTGCGGGCAAGTTCGTAATCAAGATGAAGACGGCTAACATAACTCCGGAAGCCAAGAGCATCGTATTCGGTACTAAACTAACCAGCGCAAACATTAATCTTTCCTACACAATCGTAGACGATGACAAAGGTCACGACCTTAGCCACTTAGAAAACGTAGAATATACCGGCGAACTCTCCATTAGCCTAGGCGATCTTCTACTAAAGAACGCCGGCGAAAGCGACGCCGATTACAAAGTACGCGTAGACGAATGGTTAGAAAACAATTATCTCCCCGCCGGTGATTACGAAATCGTACTCGGCTCCATGCAGTCCATACTACACGGAGACGACCCGGAAAATCTCGTTAAAAACTACGACGTAAAAATTACCAAAGGCGTAAAACTAACCGTAACTAAAAAGCCTATCACTATTACGGTAGATACTTCTGAAGGCAACCTAACTAAAGTATACGACGGAACCAAAGAAGCAGGTATTAAGTATCTAGTTTCCGAAGACACCCCTCTTGTTGAAGGCTTTGACATTGATCCTCAAAGCGCACTTGCTAGAGAACCCGGTGTGGAAGTTGCTGAATATGCTATTAATATAGGCAACTTCAACACTGAAGGGTTGAATCCTAACTACACGTTCACTCTTGCAGAAAACACCGACAATATAAATAAGAAGTTCTACTACGTAATCACCAAACGTTTCATTACCGTTATCCCCGTTGTTCCTAACAACGCAGAAGCATACGTTGATGAAAACGGAAACGGCGAGTACGACGAAGGCGAAGCCTTTACCGATTCTAACGGCAGTGGCGAATGGGACGGAAATAAGATATTCTCCGTATACGGTGCAGGCGACACCGTTATCGGCTACAGAACCGTTCTTACCTCCGACCCAACCAAACCCGGCCTAATTAACGAAGGTCAACCAAACGGCGACAAACTAAGAGGTAATTTGAGCAGAGAACAAGGTTCCGACGTAAGGGCAGAAGGTTATGCAATTCAAATTGGTTCCCTAAACTCAGAGGGCGCAA
The DNA here is from genome assembly GCA_045534735.1 of Candidatus Stercoripulliclostridium sp. Classification (GTDB taxonomy): domain Bacteria; phylum Bacillota; class Clostridia; order Christensenellales; family DTU072; genus Stercoripulliclostridium_A. The sequence continues at coordinate 2,548 of JAZSKG010000121.1, read as the reverse complement.
ATTTGAACCACAACTACTCGGTAATCCTTGACGACCAAGGCGTACGTTACTACGTTACCCGTCGTCCCGTAACGGCTACTGCAGATAGTATTATCGGTAGAAACGCCCCCACCTTTGGTGACGCAGAAAGAAATCTAACCGTTAAATATCAAAACCTTGTAGGTGCAAGTAAACTTGAAGGTACCATTGTTCGTGAAGAAGGTATCACGCCCAAGCCTGCAGGTCAATATTATAGAATCATGCAAGGTAGCATGACCAATGAAAACAACCCCAATTTCAACATTACCTTCGTAGAAGGTCAATATGAAATTAAACAAAAGGCAGTTACTGTTAACGCAGTAAAACAAAGTAAGGGTTATTTGACCGGCGACCCCGATGAGTTCAAGTACACCATAACCGGCGCAATTGAAGGCTATGACGTTGGTCTAACCACCTCCCGTCTCCCCGGCGAAATGCCCGGTTCTTACGGTATCGTACTAATCCTAGACAACGACGCAGACTGCATTAACAACTCCTATTACACCTTCGCTCAATTCAAGGCAAACGCTAACTATGGTGGAAAGCGCGTATTTATTGATAATAATAACGCATTCACCATTAACCAAGGTACTGCCGTAATAGGCTTTAGAGATGGCACCACCCTAAGGTATGCCGAGCCTTACGAAGACCTAAACGGCAACGGCTGGCGTGACGATAACGAGCCCTTCACCGACGTTAACGGAAACCAACTCCACGACGTAAGTTACGAACTCATTCTTGAGTACAACGGCTTTGATCAAACCGTAGATGCATACCTAATTCTAGGTGGCGACGAAGAGTACACAGATGAAAACGGAAACGGCGAATACGACGAGGGCGAATCTTTCGTTGACGTAAACTTAAACGGAGCATGGGACAGCGGTGTAAGCGTAACCTACCGTGTGAACAGAAGACCCGGCAGAACCTTTAAGAACGCAGGCGACTATACTCTAGAAATTACCGCCGCCGCAAAGACCGGTCTATTCAAGGGTACCACTGCAACAGTATACGTAACCATCACTCCCAAGAACCTTGGTACCGTTAACCCCACCGATTACCTAAGTGCAGAAGTTCTCACTAAGGTTTATGGCGAGGACGACAAGGGCGACTACACCTTCATGATGCCCGCTCTTGGCGAAGACGTTATAACTGCAACCATGGTTCGCGAAGAAGGCGAAGACGTTGGTTCTTACAGCCTACTTAACATCACTATAGATAATCCCAACTATGCTCTTGTATTTGAAGAGGGCTCCAACGAAGATATCTTCTCTATCACTCAAAAAGAAATAGAGGTATCCCCCGACCTAGTACAAGTTCCTTACGGCACCATTCAAACCACTTGGGAACAATATCTAACTACCGATAGGTTTGAAAACGATATCATCATCACCTTCACCCGTACCGAAAGCGATAACCACAACGCAAAGACTTACGACGTTGAATCCTACTCCCTAAACAGCACCAACTACTACGTAACCTTCACAAGTGAAGATGCGTTTAATGGCAAGTTCATCATTCAACCCGTTGTGGCTGTTGTAAAGGCAGTTTCCGGCAAGAAAGTCTTTGACGGCGTCGCCATAGACCTTGCTTCCCTATCTTACGAAGTAACCGGTATGGTTAACGATGAGGTTCCCGTTGGTACCCTAACAATAGTTGCAGATGGCGAACTTGATCTTATCAACGTAGGTAAATATAGTATAGTTGCAGAAGGCTTTGATAGCGCTTCCAACCCCAACTACGTTATGTCCTTCGTTGGCGCAACCTACGACGTAACCCCTGCTCCCATAACCATTATACCTAGAGCAATAAGTTACGTTTACGGCGAAACTATCGCTCCCTTTGAGTATGATCTACAAGTAGGCTCCACGGTATTCGCAGGCTATCCTCTAGAAGGTGAACTTGGTACGCTCTCTAACGTCAACGCAGGTGATCACCCCATACCACAAGGTACCCTAGATAACGCCGAAGGCAGAAATAAGAACTACAAGATTGAGTACCAAGACTTTGAAATCTTCTGCTCCATAGCAAAACGCTACGTAAAGATTAAGGTTGACGGAGCAACTCAAACTTATGGCGAACCCATGCCCGAACTAAATTATGAATTCGTTAACGGCACTTCTATGGTAGGCGAAGACAAACTTGTTGGTACCCTATCTGCTACCGGCCACGACGTAGGCGAATATGAGATCATCATGAGCGACGAGTTCCTAAGCATGAACCCCAACTACGACGTAGAACTAGATAGTTCCGAGGCAATCTACACCATAACCGCTCGCCCCTTAACCATAACTGCCGACTATAAGGAAGTTGTTTACGGCGAAGAAAGAGTAGAACTCACCTACACCACCGACAACCTCGTTGAAGGCGACACCCTAAGTGGCGCTCTCCTCTGCTTGATGGGTACCGATACTGGTGCTTATACCATCACCAGAGGCTCTCTTGACAACGCAAACTACGATATCACTTTCGTACCTAACGACTACGTAATTATCCCAAGAGAACTAACCGTAACCATCCACGATGCAGAAAG
>JAZSKG010000197.1:0-5994 GCA_045534735.1 Candidatus Stercoripulliclostridium sp. | reverse complement strand
TTACATAGACCTTGTTGAAATTAGAGATAATCCAAACTTAAGTTCTTCCAATATCGCGTTATTTTAGCGAACCACTTTGGAAAAGTGCGGAGTGCGGAACGCGTTTAAATTGCTTCCTTGTGAACGTAATGAAATGAAGTGAAGCCCATTCTGCATTTTGCATTCTGCATTAAATAAGCGTTCTGCTTGCTTTTTATGCTTCACTATGATATTATACATTTATTATGATAGCAAATTTTAGAGATCTCGGCGGTATACCTTGTGGTAATAATCGCGTAGTAAAAAAAGGTTTATTTTATCGTAGTGCTACGATAGATTACGCAACCAATGAAGAACTTGACGAGTACAAGAAACTCGGCATCAAGGTTGGTTACGACTTCCGTGAAAAACACGAAACTCGTGGTGATCGTGCATACGATTATATCGGTGCAGAGCATCGCAACATTCCGGCCTCCTACAAGAATGATAAACTCTTTAAACTTCAAGGTGGTGGAATGTTAGGTATGGTCTTTAGAGAGGTAACTTGGGAAGACGTTGCTCCCACCTATGAGCATCTACCCTTGAATAACAAAGCATACAAAGCACTTATGCAATCTCTCATTGATGGAGAAGTTCCACTAATGATGAATTGTTCTGCAGGTAAGGATAGAGCCGGAATAGGCGCAACCATCATACTTTTACTACTTGGTGCAGATTATGATGCAATTTTAGAAGAGTATATGCGTTCAACCGAAGCACAACATTTTAATGAATGGGTAATTGGCAAGATTATCCCCAAGTTTGCTCACAAGTACGTATTCTCTCACTTCCACGCATTCTTTATGGTTTACAAAGAACTTTTGGACACCTCGCTTAATAAGATTTTGGAAGCATATCCCGACTATGATACCTATTTTGAAAAGGAATTTGGTATCACCAAAGAAATTCGTGCTGAACTCATAGAAAGATACACCGAAGAAGTTAAGAGCGAATAAATAAACAAATAATAAAAACCAATTAAAAGACGACACTCGTAAAAGTGTCGTCTTTCTTTTATAAATATCTGAAGAAAGTATTTTATCCTATTTGCAATACCGCTAGTAAGATACCTGCAGCAACTGCTGATCCAATAACACCTGCTACGTTGGGGCCCATTGCGTGCATAAGTAAGTAGTTGGAGGGGTTTGCCTTTAGGCCTTCCGAGTGAGCAACGCGGGCTGCCATAGGAACTGCGGAAACGCCTGCTGAACCGATGAGTGGATTAATCTTACCTTTGGTAATCCAGCACATAAGTTTACCAAAGAGTAGACCACCTGCAGTAGAGAATGAGAATGCTATTAAGCCAAGAGCTACTATAGCGATGGTTTTGGGTTGTAAGAATTCAGTACCGATAGCGGTAGCACCAACGGAGATGCCTAGGAACAAAGTAACAATGTTCATTAGAGCATTTTGGGCAGTATCGGAAAGTCTTTCGGTAACGCCACATTCTTTAAGGAGGTTACCAAACATCAAGCAACCAAGCAAGGGAGCAACGCTGGGGAGGAGTAGACAGCAGAAGATAGCAACCATAATGGGGAATACGATCTTTTCACTCTTAGAAACCTCGCGGAGTTGTTCCATTTTGATTTCGCGCTCTTTCTTAGTAGTCATAAGGCGCATAATCGGGGGTTGAATGATGGGGATAAGAGCCATATAACTATATGCGGCAATAGCGATAGGTGCAAGTAGGCCGGGGGCAAGGGTTTTTGTTAGCCATATAGCAGTAGGTCCGTCTGCGCCACCTATAATTGCCAGAGAACCGGCTTCTTGTGGGGAGAAGACAAGGCCTTCAATGCCAAATTCACTAATGACAATAGCCATTATGAAGGCACCAAATATACCAAGTTGAGCGGCTGCGCCAAGAAGTAGGCTCTTGGGGTTTGCTATCATGGGGCCGAAGTCGGTCATAGCGCCAACACCTATGAATATTAAGCAAGGATATACGCCCGTTTTAACGCCAATGTAAAGAACGTCTAAAAGTCCACCGTGTTGGAGAACGTTTAAGTAATCTATTTCTTTAACGGTCCACCAATCAGCGTGGAAAAGACGGTCTGCCTCGGAGGCTTGGGGTAGGTTGGTAAGGAGCATACCAAAAGCGATACCCACGAGTAGTAGGGGTTCAAACTTTTTCTTAATGCCAAGGTAGAGGAAGAAGCAGGCAAGAATTATCATTATGATATTTTGCCATTGTGCTCCAAATTGTGCAAATCCCGAACCTTTGGCGAGGTCTACGAAAATTTGTCCTATATCCATATTGTGCCCTCTTATTATGCGATTTCAAAGAGGGGAGCGTCGGTTTGAACGGTTGCGCCCTTTTGAACGTAGATAGCCTTAACGGTGCCGGCAGAGGGAGCAACGATTTCGTTTTCCATCTTCATGGCTTCTATAATGAGAACGGTTTCACCGGCTTTAACTGCTTGACCAACTTGTGCTTTAACGGCAACTACAACACCGGGTAGAGGAGCCTTAACCGCGCTTGCGCCTGCATTAACGGCGGGAGCAGATGCTTGAACGGGTGCTTCTACTTGAGCGGGAGCAGATGCAACTGCAGGGGCTGCTTTGGGAGCAACTAATTCATATTCGTCAAGAAGTATGGCTTCGCCTTTTTCTACTTCTACTTCATAAATTTTACCATTTAAACTTACTTTATATTTTGCCATTGTTCTACTCCTTATTATTTGTTTTCATTTTCCTCGTCTTCTACGAGAGCGATGGACTTAAAGCGCAACTCGTTAAGGGGAGTTTGCATTTTGTCAGCAACTATAGCCATAATTAGGGCTGCATCGCGATCCTTTACCTTTTTGAGTACAAGTTCGCCACAACTACCGGGGGCAGAGGGACCTTCTTTTTTTGGAGCCTCTTCTACCTTGTCGGTAACTTCGTTAGAGCCTTTTTTCTTAAATAGATTATCAATTTTTGCCTTTAACTCGGGGTTGTATTTTTCCATGAGTTTGAACGCACCGCTCATAAGGTAAATAAGAACCATAATAGCAGCGAGAACCATCATGATGATACCCATGGAAACACCTGCTAGAGCAAAGGAATCGCCGATACTAATTTTTTCAATAGCACTAATCATCGTTTATTCTCCTTATATCTCTTCAATGGTGTATTTTACAACCTTTTCTTCGTTAGCCTTGCGTTCTGCAAAGAACTTTTCTGCTTGAGCGGGGAATGCAATGTAGGAAAGGACGTCTTCATCACTTCTTGCAATGCCTTCAAGTTCAGCCTTGGTTTTTTCAAATTGAGGTTCTAGAGTGTCTGCAAAACGGCAGGTGATGGGGGTGTCTCCGGCAAGAGCCTTTTCCATTAGGTCCTTGTTTATTTCGCCGGGAGCCTTACCATATTCGCCACGGCAGTAAGCCTTAACTTCTTTACCTATGGTCTTGTAACGTTCGCCAAGGAGTACGTTGGTTGCTGCTTGAACGCCAACCATTTGGCTCATGGGGGTTACTAGAGGAGGATAACCGAGGTCTGCGCGAACTCTGGGAGTTTCAAGTAGAACTTCGGGGAGTTTATCTATTGCGTTTTGAGCCTTTAATTGGCTTATAAGGTTAGAGAGCATACCGCCTGGGATTTTGTAGTTCAAAGCCTGGGTATCGGTAGCCATAACCTTGGGATCAAGGGTGCCGGACTCAAGATATTCGTTACGAATGGGCTTAAAGAAATCGTTTACTTCGTTTAGTACGTCGGCGTCTAGTCCGGTGTCGTAGCCCATTTGTGCAAGAGCATATTGTAGGGTTTCGGTCGCGGGTTGAGAGGTGCCACCACTAAAACAAGAGGTTGCAGTATCAATGACGTCTGCGCCGGCTTCTACAGCCTTTAGGCAGGTCATAAATGCAAGACCGGTGGTGCAGTGGGTGTGTAGAACTACAGGGAGATCTACGCTATCCTTAATAGCCTTAACTAGGTCGCTTGCCTCTTGGGGGCTCATAACGCCGGCCATATCCTTAATGCAAATTGACTTAGCGCCCATCTTTTCCATATCCTTACTTAGTTCTGCAAACTTAGCGAGGGTGTGAACGGGAGAAGAGGTGTAACTTATTGCAAGAGAGGGATGACCACCGTTTTTAAGGGTTTCATCAACTGCAACTTCTACGTTGCGAAGGTCGTTTAGAGCATCAAATATTCTAATGATATCAATGCCGTTTTGGATACTTTTTGCAACGAACATTCTAACAACGTCGTCGGGATAGTGTTTGTATCCAAGAAGGTTTTGACCGCGGAGTAGCATTTGGAGTTTGGTATTGGGCATCTTGGCTTTGATGTTACGAAGTCTTTCCCATGGATCTTCGGAAAGATAACGCAAGCAACTGTCAAAAGTAGCACCGCCCCAGCACTCTACGGAGTAGTAACCGGCCTTATCCATAGTTGGAAGAACGTTTTCAAACTTTTCATAGGGAAGACGGGTTGCGATTAGAGATTGGTTAGCATCACGCAAAACGGTTTCGGTGAATTGTACTTTCTTCATTAATTACCTCCAGATATTTAACGGAAAAACGAAAAATTGTGCCTCATATTTCCGTAATTATATCATACGCTGAAAGAGGCTAAAAGTCAAGATTTAAAATCCAAGATTTTAAACAATTATAAAGTAGGGGACAAAAATAAAAAGCCCTCCTTGGTATTTTCCTTGGAGGGCTGTATGGTTTGGTTTTAAATGGAACTACTTATTCTTCTTTTTGAAGATTTTTGCAAGCATTTCCTTAGTGGAGGGGTTGCCGTTCTTTTCCTTGTAAGCATTGGTTTTTGCTATAACGTCTGTGGTTACGGATACTGCAACTATGATTAGACCTATAACGATAAATATAGCGAGTAGTCCTTGCCAAAGAATGTTAAGAGCAGGGGTGAGTGCTTCGGGATTCATGGGGGTTAGGTTTTCAAAAGCGAGTAGCATATTTAACATATTCTTATCCTCCTAGAGAACCAATCCGATAATCAAGCCACCGACTATAGCGGAAGCAATTTGACCGGAAACGTTTACGCCAACGGCGTGCATGAGTAGGTGGTTGTTGGGGTCTTCCGAAATTCCAAGTTTTTCTGCAACGCGAGCAGCCATGGGGAATGCGGAAATACCTGCGGCACCAATGATGGGGTTAATTTTATTTTTGGTAAATAGGTTCATAAACTTTGCGCAGAATACACCGCCGATGGTGTCAAATACGAAAGCGAAAAGACCTAGTGCCATAATGATTAGGGTTTCAAATTTAAGGAAGTTTTCTGCTTGCATTTGGAATGCGATGGTGATACCAAGAAGCAAAGTAATTATGTTGGAGAAAGTTGTTTGAGCAGTCTCGGAAAGGGATTGTAGTACCCCACACTCACGAATTAGGTTACCGAACATGAGCATTCCAACAAGGGAGAGGGATTCGGGAGCGATAAGTCCCGCAATAACGGTAACGAGTATTGGGAATAAGATGCGAGTAAGTTTAGTTACGGTAGTAGAGGTGTATTGCATCTTAATGAGGCGTTCCTTTTTGGTGGTGCAGAGTTTAACTACTGCAGGTTGAACGATTGGAACGAGGGCCATATAGGAGTAAGCAACAACTATGATGGGTGCAACGTAACTTGACTGTAGAACTTGGGAAACCATAATAGCGGTGGGGCCGTCGGCTGCGCCTATGATACCAATGGAAGCGGCGTCCTTAATGGGGAAGCCTATCATGGCTGCAAGTATAATGGTTACAAATATACCAAGTTGTGCTGCGCCACCTAGAATAAAGAGTTTGGGGTTGGAAAGAAGTGGTCCAAAGTCTATCATTGCGCCTATACCTATAAAGAGTAGTAGGGGCATTGCTTCACTAGCCTCTATACCCACTTTAAAGAGGGAATTTAGAATACCACTTTCGCCAATAACGGGGGAAAGGGGCAAGTTGACTAGAATGGCGCCGAAACCCATGGGTAGTAGGAGTGCAGGGTCCATATCTTTCTTAATAGCAAGGTAAATGAGTAAACCGCCTATAAGCCACATTGCTG
>JAZSKG010000057.1:0-3997 GCA_045534735.1 Candidatus Stercoripulliclostridium sp. | reverse complement strand
GTACATAGATGGTAAAATCTTAACCAACGTATCCTCTATCGTTTTTAGGTCTTTAAAAGTTATACCACATTCTTCAAATTGTCCGTGGTCGGATTTTTCTTTTATAAGTTTATGAATAAACGCTCTAAACTTTTCAGGATTAGAAAGTCCTTGTATTGCACGAGATGCAGCCTCAACGGTGTCAACTATCATAATGATAGCAGAAATCTTACTTTGAGGCTTAGGACCGGGATAACTAAATTCAATTTTATCCAAGTCGTCTTCGGTGTATCCTTGTGCTTTATAAAGGAAATAGTTGACCGGGGTGGTGCCGTGGTGTTCTCTTGCAACGTCGGCAAGAATTTCCGGCAATTTTGCTTCTTTTATTAGTTCACAACTTGCGTTAACGTGGTTTACTATCATGGAAACGCTAACTTCCGGAATAAGATCGTCGTGGGGATTATAACCCTTTTGATTCTCTATAAAGTACTCTGCGTTTTTAAGTTTACCTACGTCGTGATAATATGCACAAACCTTGGCGAGTTGAGGACTTTCGCCAATAGCATCGGCACAAAGTTCTGCTAAATTACCTACTGCTATACTATGGTTAAACGTTCCTGGTGCTTCCTCTGCCAAACGCTTGAGTAAAGGATTTTCCAACGAGCACAACTCTCCCAAACGGAATACGGTATTAATTCTAAATAAATATTCCATTAGAGGTAGGCAAACCATATATAAAGCAACGGATAAAACAACGGATAAGAAAGACCATAGTCCACTCATTAGCATGCTAACCAAGTTGGTTTTGTCTATAACAAGGTTAATTAAAATGGGTATTATTGCAGTAAACAAACCAACCAATAACGCTATGCCCGTAAATTTAAATCTACTGCCCGAACGATCCATATTGCTTACAAGGAAAATGGCAGCGATCATAGAAGTAATAACGGCAGAAGCAGTATCAATAACCTTAGTTTCGCCAAACACGAGTATATAAGCAAGGAAAAAGGCTTGAGAGGTTAGAACGGTGGTAACTAGACCGATTCGTTTATCAAGTAACGTTGCAACGAGCAATGATGCCAGTACCAACGGTGCAATATAAACGTTGACAAAAATACTAAATATCAGCGAAAATATGAAGGTAATGATTATTGAAACGGAAAGAACAGGTAGTAACTTTTTATCTTTACGCAAATCTCTACGAACATATATTGAATAGAAATATAACGTAGAAAGAATGGTTGCAATTAGTCCACTAAGTACTAGTATTTGAATCCAAACGTCACCGGTAAAGAAGTCCCCTGCCTTATTAAAGTCATCTATTTTAGAGACCCTTAGAATTATTCCTAACAAAAAGGAAACGCCTATTACTGATAGTACTCTAAAAGCAATATCACGTTTGCGATTTTCTATTTTTCTCTCTTCCAGCACTTTTGCTGAACGTTTATTTTTCATATATACTCCTTGCACAGGCGCGCTATGCAATGCGCGTTATAATATCATAGTATATACTACAAACTATAGTTTTGTCCACGCTTTTTACTAAAAAGTCACTCCCTAAAAATTGGTCTTCCTCCAAAAGATTATTTTTAATTTTTTCGGTAGTCTCAAAAAAATCTTTGCTAAACTGCTTCTCGTACTCTTCTTCGCTTGGATAAATGAGTTCAACTAAACGCCTTACCTTCGCTTCCACTCTACCTATTGCAAGGGTTGGCTTTTTCTCCTCACTCGCATTAATAAGGTATGGTGCTATTAGTTCTTGGCCTTCCTTAACTTCACTGCCCACGCCAACCAAAGCCGTTCCCCCAAGCACTACCATTTTCGTAATTACACCACTTTCTTTTGCTATGATTGAAACCAAGTTTTGGGTATCTATTTTCTCAACTTTGGGAAGTTCTTCTACGATTTTTACGCAAAGTACTCGTCCTTCTTTTTTAATGCTTGCGTAAGAAACACCTTCTATTTTTCGCACCAAATTTTCCACGATTATTACGTCTTCGCCTCTACCTAAAAAGGGGAATTTTATCTCATTTTCAATAGCACTGATTATCGTACTTTCTTCTATTCGCGCATTGCCTTCTACTTTAATATCCGTTACAAGGAAAGAATATAGAGTCGCTGACAATATTCCAACCAATAAGCCCAAATAGTAGAAGGCTCTTTTAGCAAAATTTTTTAGATTTTTTCCCCCTCCTATTGTTCTTTTAAGATTATACTTTTTACCATAATTCCTTAGTATCCTTTCAAACTTTAAACTATCCTTTGCGTTAATTTTAAGCGTGCAAAACTTTTCTTGTATTTTTACCCCATATACATTTAAGGAATGTTTTGATAGCAAATTAATAACGTACTCTGGGCTTGATTCAACCTGATATTCCACCTTTTCAACCAACATCAAACCACCTCTAGTCTAATTATTTTTCCCATTATCTTTACTTCATATTCGTTTATTTCTTCTATGCACAAATGCTCTCCCTTGCACACTATCCTTCCTCCTTTAACACGCAAAACTATCTCTTCTTTACTATATGCGTAAACACCTTTGTGCCCTTCAACTAGAAGTTCTTTACCACCTATCAACGTTGACTTATACGTATAACTTTCACTTATATAATTCATAAGAAATATTATGCTTATCGTTTTATTTCTATACGCAAAAAGAAAAGCACTCAACGAGTGCTTTCTTATTTATTATAACTGAGATTATATTTGTTGTGGCCCTTTTTTCTTTGTTTTAGCATTTGCATAAACGTTTGAATCAAAACTTTGGTTAGATGCCGGAGCCTCCGTAAATCTAACGTGTGCGCCCTCCCATACGTATCTAATTTTCTTAAGTTCACCATTACGGTGCTTTGCAATATCAATTATCATATATGATACCGGAGCCCCTTTGTCCTCTTCATTTTCGCGAGAAAGGAATAATACCATGTCGGCATCTTGCTCTATTGAGCCAGACTCACGAAGGTCGGAAAGTTTGGGTTCTTTATCGTCACGTTGTTCTATTGAACGAGACATTTGTGAAAGGGCTATAACGGGACAGCCTAAATCCATAGCCATATTCTTAAGATCTCTACTCATTTGTGCAACGTCATTTTGACGGCTAGAATCGCGACCACTCTTATCGTTACCCATAAGTTGTAAGTAGTCAATGATTACAAGGTTTATCTTCTTATTTGGCGTTTGACTGCGTAGTCTTCTGCATTGTGAGGATATGTATGCAGGAGATGCACCAGAGTTATAATCAAGATAAATTTGACACTTGGATGCAGCAGAGTGGGCATTCCACAATTCGTCGTATTGTTCGTCATTAAAACGAGCAGAACTCAAAGCATCCATAGTAACGTCGGTATTGATGGCTAGCAATCTTTGTACTAAATCTTCACGTGACATTTCCAAGCAGAATAATGCAATGGTGGAACTCTCGTTTTGGTTTCTGATCATATTTGCAACCAAGTTAAGAGCAAATGCCGTTTTACCAACTGAAGGACGTGCTGCAAGTATTATTAAAGAACCTGCTTGTAAACCGTTTGTAACCTTATCAAAAATATCATAATAGGTTTTAAGTCCTTTAACTGCGTTAATATCTTTACGCATAGTAATAAGTCTTTCTATATATCTTTGACCGGGTTTTGCAATGTGCTCTAGTCCGTTATTTACACCAAGTCCTTTGGTTCCCAAATCATATATGAGTGTTTCTGCTTTTCTTAGAGATTTCTCGGCATCGTCGGAAACGTATGCGTCTTCAGCAATAGAATTGCCAATTTTAATTAGAGAACGCATAACCATATCTCTATGTAGAATATTAAAGAAATCACGGTAATTAACGGCACTAGGTGTAATTTGGCTTAAATCCGTCAAATATTTTAAAACGTCTATGTCGGCCTGTCCCATTTTTACCAATGCATCGTAAACGGTGATAGCATCTATGGAAACGTTTTGAGAATACAACTTATGCATTGCATTAAAAATCTTCTTATGGGTAGCATTAAAGAAGAAATTTTCTTCCATTTCCGGTATG
>JAZSKG010000265.1:0-2305 GCA_045534735.1 Candidatus Stercoripulliclostridium sp. | reverse complement strand
TGTCGTTCTGTGAGCCAAGGAGTTGAAAGCCCCAGTTGTCTTCCTAAGACCGCTTGGCCCTCCGAGTTATGGGCTTATTAAGCCAATGTTCCTCGGCTTGCATAAGGCTTTGAATAAAGGAGGCTCTTACGAATTTTAAGCGACTTTCAACGATGCCACCCTCTTCCACTTTTACGTAAAGTCCCTCCATTGTTAAACTGGGATCTGTTTCCTTTACTGCTCTTTCCACATCCAAGTTGAGTCGCTCTGCCGTCAAACGAAGAACGTCAATATGGTTCTCGGTAATGTAATTTGAGTTACCCAAATGTGCAAGTATGCTTTCTTTGGTTTTATATACACCACTACCCAAAACGGGCACGGAGGATATTATTCTCATCTTTTCCGTAATGGCCCTTCTGGTGGTGGTATCTAGTAAAACTTTATTCTCTCGGTCGTACACGTCAAACTCCATAAAATAGTCCGGGAGTGCGTCGTAAAAGACTGCGTGCTTAGCATACATCCACTCGCCGTACATAACGTATCTGTCGGACAATGCTTCAAAAAGAATATCTACGTTTGCGTTTGCCCATTGTTTAAAGAGGTTGTAGTGTCTTTCTCTATAACCACCTATTAGGTAATGCCCTCTGCTTTGGAGAAGAAGATTTCCGTTTCCATCAAAAGAGACGGCGGTGTTTGCGCCGTCTATCTTTTCTTCTATTACTATGTTTTTGCCAAGGATACTGTCAAATGAAACTTGGCTAAGATCCTCATCCCCTGCTTGAAGCCTAGAGCCTTGTAGGTGAGGCGTGCGGGGATACTTTACTATACTATAATCGTACTCCATAGTTTTAATCGTCGTCTTCTATGATTTCTCTGCTCTTTTCTTTTGCCTTTTCTATATTTCTATCGTTTACCCTATCTTTCACGCGATTAAATTGATATTTTATTCTTTCCGTTCCTTGTTTTAGGACAAATGAAATTTCGTTGGAAACTAAATCTTCGCGCTTGGGATAAAAGTTTAGATATAGAGCATCAACGTGGTTGGTTATAACAAGTTTACCATCTTCCACGGTATACTCTGCTTGAGGGAAGTCTTGTATAACAATCTTATCTACCACGTCCTTATCCTCTTCGTTAAACTGTATGGTATAGGAATGGGTAGTTTTTTGTTCGCTTTCACCCTTTAGTTTATAAATAACGTCAACCTTTGCATCGTTTTTAATTACCAATATAAAATATTCGTAATTCTCTTCAAACTCAAATTCTTCACCGGAAAAATGCTTGTAATAGTACTCTTCCAAGGCATATATGCCCTCTAACTCATTCACGGTTCCCTTGTTGAAAATACAACCACACAAGGAGAAGGCAAGAACGAGTAACGTTACAAGAACCATGATCTTAAATAATTTTTTCATATTAGCCTCCTTTATTGCTTTGTATTCTATATATATTTTACAGCATAGCGAACATCTTGTCAATGCTCATGCATTTTTGCCCACGATATGGCAAAAAGGAGAGCCCCCGATATCAAGTTAAATAGCGTTTTTGATAGATACCGTCACGTGGCATACTGTAAATATAACACTAAAAACCATTAGTGGAATATTTAATAAAAGTATTCCGGAAAATAGGAATATTAAAGATGGCAAAATTGATAATGATATTACCTTAAAAAGCGACTTAGTATTCCAAGTTGCTATAAATATTACTGCGTACAATAACACCAAAATTGCGTTAACTATTACGTACGTTAAAAATGCACTCTCAAACCAAAAATTAAAGTAGGTATATGGTAAATTAAAAATCATAAATGCCATACAACCATATCTACCTATCTGCTCAAATAAGAGCCATGATTTATTGACCTTGTTAGAAAAATCCTCTTTTTTCTTTACGGCATACACGATATTTAACGACATAATCGCAACCATAAATATTAATCCCACCCAATTAAACCAATCCATTTTTACCTCATCATCTTTTCTAAATAATATATTAGCATACGTTATCCCCTTTTACAATGGTCATTTGGAAAAGAAAACTGAATTATTTCATAATCGTTACATATATTGGAAAAGAAGCAAATAGTGTATAATTGTTGCAAAATAGCGCATAAAGTAGTAATATAATATCACCTTAAAGATAAGAACGTGGGGTTGTTCCGGATTCGACTTATACTGTTAAGGGGTTGTAAGCATATCGGAGGCTCGGCTCCGTAAAAACGGAAACTTAAAATTAACTGACGAATCAAATCTTCAGTACGCTGCCGCTTAGTTGCAGCCGTCAGACCTACTTCCTGCGGGTAGCAATCTGGCGTGGTTTAGCA
>JAZSKG010000183.1:0-11492 GCA_045534735.1 Candidatus Stercoripulliclostridium sp. | reverse complement strand
CGCCAGAAGACTAAAACCCATAGAGTACAAAATAGTAGTAAACCACGCATTAAAACTAGGACTTACCAAAATTTTCACTCAAGAAATTTCTTCAGCCGAAGAAGAGTATATTCCGGAATTTGAGATTGAGTAGTAAAACCGTGTATTAATAATAAAAAGCCTTGTTAGATTATCCTAACAAGGCTCATTTTATATATACTTAGTCCCGCAATGGAATAATAATTATTTTATGCTCCATTGGTATTCCTTGCACTTTAAGTGGAAAATCTTAGCATTTTTTTTGTGCGTTTCTTCCGTGGATTTTGTTAGAGAGTGTCTAATTAAATAACTTATATAAATGGGGTACGTGGCGCTAAGTAAGAGCGCAAGAACAACGTGCATATAATCAATATATTTTAATAAATCACCGGAGAGGATAGGACTTACTAAGTCAATAAAGTTATGACAAACAAAGCCAAGACCTATGCAAAGAGCAGTAAATAATATACGACCTATACCATTTAAAACGTTGCCAAGGTAAAAGCAATCTAGACCTAACCACCCGAAAAAGCATGCAAGAAAAGAAGCAAATTTTGGGTTTTTGGTGTCGCGATATAGTAGAGAGTATACTTTTTCATCTGTGGAATTTTCCAGAGCATTTACGGCATGGCACATATCTTCAACCGATAAACGATCTTTATTTATTTCAATAAACATACCAAGGTGGACCTTTTTCATACGACTCCTCCACAACTATCTAATGTATACATTATATAATGCAGATGTCTATTTGTCAAGGGGATAAAAGAATTATAATGTGTACATTATATAATGTATAGGTGATATATGAAACTAAGAATATTGGAAATACTTAAAGAAAAGGGAAAGACAAAATATTGGCTATATATGCAAATGGGATTAAGTTACCAAAATTTTAATAACCTAGTTAACAACAAAACGACTGCTATTAAGTTTGAAAATCTTAAAGCCCTTTGTGAGATTTTAGAGTGCACACCAAACGATCTTTTTGAAGAATACCATAACAAATAAACCGCCTCAAAAGGCGGTTTATTAAGATAGGTTAGCGTTTCCGGAAAAGTTTAGTTATCTCTTACGATTTTATTTATGCTGTCTTGAATTAAGCAGTTGGTTATTATGCCGACACCAAAGAGCATTAAGGCAAGGTAGATTAAACCACGGGAGCCGTCAACATTTTCGTAGCGATCTAACTTTTCGCCCATTTTGTATGCCCAAAATAGTTCATACAAACCACAGGTAATTAGAGTGAGAAAAAATGCCATACCGCCACTTGCATTATTATGGTCGCCTGTGATTTCGGCCACCTCATCGGTTATTTTAATGAACCAATATATTCCGTAAATACCAAAGGTAATAATGGAGAGAACCAATGCCTTGCCAACGCTTCTATATTCAACCATTTACATTCCTCCTATGGTTTACTATTTTCATTATACTTCCAAGAACACCATATGTCAATATGGGGATAAGGCAAGATAATAACATTAAAAAAGAGCCTTACGGCTCTTCTTTATTATTCGTTATCGTCAGTAGGTTTTTCTTCGGGTTCGGGAGTGGTTTCCTCTTTTACCTCTTCTGCTTGAGTGGGAGTAGAAGGCTTCTCTTCCTCCACGATTATGGGTTCGCTTACCGTTATGGTAGGGGCTTCCACAACTATGAAATCTTTGGGGTTGCCTAAAGGATTTTGTTTTGCTTTTGCTTCCTCTGCTTTAGCCTTGGCTTCTGCTTCGCGCTTTGCTTTCTTTTCCTCTATATAAGCAGTAATTTCTTCTGCACTCTTGCCTTCCATAATTAGATCAACCTCGTCGCCATAAATGGTTTCGTGTTGGAATAGTAGGGCAACCATAACGTGTAGTTTATCTTCGTTTTCACGTATGGTAGCAAGTGCTCTTTCGTAAGCATTATCTACTATCTTTCTAATTTCTTTATCTATGATGCCGGCAACTTCGTCGGAGTAACTTGCTTGGGTTTGGTAATCTCTACCAATAAATACCTCTTGCTCTCCACCAAAGTATACGTTTCTGAGTTCCGGAGACATACCCCACTCGGTAACCATGCTACGTGCAATGCTGGTTGCGTGTTTAATATCTTGGCTAGCACCGGTAGTAATATCACGAATGATTATTTCTTCTGCTGCTCTACCACCCATGGTCATAGCAATGGTGTCGTGTAGGTGGGAAAGAGTGGTGTGTGCATCGTCTGATTTGGGGCGAGAAATGGTGTAACCTGCAGCCATTCCACGAGGTATAATGCTTACCTCTTGTACTGCGTCACAGTGCTTTAGAACTCTACCCACTAGAGCGTGTCCGGCTTCGTGGTAAGCAGTGATGCGCTTATCCTTTTCCGTAACCACTCTACTGCGCTTTTGGGGTCCCGCAATAACTTTATTGATACCCTCAAGTATATCAACCATGGAAATTACCTTTCTGTTATCGCGTGCTGCAATTATGGCTGATTCGTTGAGTAGATTTGCTATATCTGCGCCACTAAAACCGGTGGTAAGTCTGGCAAGATTCTTAAAGTCAACTTCGGGAGAGATGGGTTTGTTTTTTGCGTGAACTTTAAAGATAGCCTCTCTACCGCGAACGTCGGGAAGGTTAACGTAAACTTGACGGTCAAATCTGCCGGGACGGAGTAGCGCGGGGTCAAGAACGTCGGCGCGGTTGGTTGCTGCCATTATTACTATTGCCTCGTTTTCTTCAAAGCCGTCCATTTGAACTAGGAGTTGGTTTAGGGTTTGTTCACGTTCGTCGTTACCACCACCTAGACCTGCACCACGTTTTCTACCAACAGCGTCTATTTCGTCTATAAAAACGATACAAGGTTGAGCCTTTTTGGCTTGTGCGAAGAGGTCTCTTACACGGCTTGCGCCAACACCAACGAACATTTCTACGAAGTCGGAACCACTTATGGAGAAGAAGGGAACGTTTGCTTCGCCTGCAACTGCTTTTGCAAACAACGTTTTACCCGTTCCGGGAGGGCCTACAAGGAGAACGCCTTTTGGAATTTTAGCACCGATTTCGGTAAACTTCTTGGGGGTTTTAAGGAATTCTACTATTTCCTTAAGTTCTTGTTTTTCTTCTTCTGCACCTGCAACGTCGGCAAATCTTACCTTTACTTTATCTACGGCTTTGGATTTGGTCTTGCCAAAGTTCATAGCGCCACCGGCGCCACCACCTTGCTTGCGCATCATAATGAAGAAGAATACTACTAGAACGATTACGCCTAAGCCACTAATAATATAAGGAACGTAGTTCCAGAAACTGCCTTCGCTGGGGTCGTTTAGCCAAACGGTAGGCATACCGTCGCTTAGAGCACCTTCGGCCTCCAACTTTTCTAGTGCAAGCACTAGATTGTTACGGTAGGTTATTACGGCAGTTGCATCTTTATATTTGCCTTTTTTAAAGTTTTCTACTCTTTTGTTATAGTCTTCTTGGGATACGTTTTCACTCTTTTCATAAAGCACGTTTACAATGTAGTCGCCGTTCATATAAAGGGCCTCTACCTTTCCACTTTTAACGTCTTCTATGAGTTTATCATAACTTAAAACGGTGGGTTCTGTTTGTAGAGAGTTTGTCAAAATAATGGCAACGACAAGAACGATTACTACCATTATTGCTATAAAAAGGAAGGTTTTTTTGTTGTTAGGTTTGGGGTTCATTTTATCTCCATTCGTGTTTAACGATTAATCGCCAGTTTTTTACATTATATCATAGAAAACATTAAAGAGCAATTAAAGATTTACTCCTTTTTAAAAGGAGTGGCGAGAAACCTAAAAATATTATATGCAATTTGTTCACTCATATTTAACACGAGGGAGTAGGGGCAGTTTAATAGGGCGAAAAGGTTGTCCTTTCCACGAGGAGCAACTATGCCCAATATACCCACGTCGCCCACGCGAGGTAGGTTTTTCTTTAGGGCTTCGCCCGCCTTTAGACCACGAGGTAGATACTTTATTTTCCCGACGTCGGTTTCCTCTCCCACGCAGGCATCTACTGCAATAATTAGGCTTTCCGGGTGCCTTTTCTTCAAATGCGAGCAGTATTCATGATAATTTATGCCATTTACAGGCGCGCGCACTCCTCCATACACGTATGCTCTCACTTGGTAGCGCTCGCGAAGAAGGTCGCCGACCATGGGACCAAGAGAATCGCCCATAACTTGGGTGGAACCTATGCAGATTATAACGGGAAGTGCCATATGAAAGTTTATTAGCCACTGGCTTCTTTTTATGCACAGCCGACTTAAAATGCCACTTTTCCCCACTTGACTTATATACGCGCGTGTGTTAAAATACATAATAGTATGGTGTACACTCCCGAAGTGTATCCATCAGGAGGCAATATATGGAAATTATTTTAGACCTTGTGTTAGTAGCCATCATAGTTCTTATGGTTATGGTAGGAATCAAGCGCGGACTTGTAAAGACTTGCGTTGGATTAATCTCCACTATTCTAGTAATAGTTGTTGCTATTGTTGCAGTTGGTCCCGTAACCAACCTTATAATAGTTGGAACCGACCTAGACGAGACTTTGAGCGAATCATTGGAAAGCCCTCTAGCAGAAAAACTTCCCAATGCCTATGCAAAGGTTTACTATTATGATTTAAACGAAGACGGCGAAAAGGAACTCGTTTATGAAATGGACGGCGAAAAAGATGCATTTGAGAACATCTTTCAAGAGAACGCAATTCTTAATTTTGTAAAGGTGGCAGGTCTTCTTACCGATTCCGTAGACGAACTACTTGAAGCCAACGTAGAACTCAATCCCGAAATTGAGGACTACAAAGACCAAATGAACAAGATTGACTTCATAGACGCCGTAACCACCCCCATAGTATCTTTGATACTAACCGGCGCAATGTTCATAATTCTACTCATAGTTGTAAGAATAGTTATAGCATTACTTTTCAAACTCTTAAAGAAACTAATTTCATCCTTATATATCGTTCATTTTGTAGACAAGATGCTAGGTGGTATATTAGGTTTGGCGATGGGTGCCTTATTCGTACTTGTAGTATTGACCATAGTACAAATTCTTTCCGAACTTGCCTTCATGGGCCCCGTCAACGAATTTATTTCCAACACCGTTGTTACCAAGTTCTTAATGGAAGGTAACTTCTTGTACGATTTCCTAATTAACTCCGTAAACCTCGGAGAGTTGATGGGTAATCTTGGCAAATAGTATTTAGGAGGGCAACATGACCAAATACTTAATGGGTATCATTTCCGGTATCGTCATCATTGCCATAGTTCTTGTAGGCGGAGGATTCATTATTCTTACCCAAGAAGGCATGATGAAGACCGTAGAAGACAGCATAGGCTCCAGCATAGGTATGGACCTAGATGAAGAGCAAGAACAACTTTCCATTTTGGAATATGGACAAAGCGTTCTAAGTATTCTAGGCAAAATATCGGAATCCCCCATATCCGATATTGAAAAGGTACTTGGTATTACCATGATTTCTAAGACGATAAGCGATGCGATTGGCATAGAGGCTTCCGTCATTGGCGAGAGTTCAATTTCCAACCTCGGCGCAACTTTAACCGATAATCTTACCATAAAGATTATGCAAGAGAAGTTTGAGGTTGCACTTCCCGATTTTCCCCTCTTCCAAGACGAGGAATTCCTACAAAAGCCCGTTAGCGAAGCATTCGGCACTCTTGATGAGTATCATCTTGATGCTTTCATAGACGTCGTTTATGAAGGAGAGGGCACCGAGGAAAACCCCGAAAGTAGCGCTATTCTCCAAAAATTGGGCAAAAAGACCATTAAGGAAGTTAGTGAAGAAACCGATGCTATCATAGACGATACTCAAATCGGCGAAGTTATAGACGTAACAGAAGACAGTAGTGAAGTTCTAAAGTATCTTAACGACAAGAAGATTGGCGAACTTGATGCTGCTATTGATGCAATGACCATCAACAACGTTATGACTATTGACGAAGAAAGCAGTTTGGTTCTCCAATACCTAAGCAGTTACAGAGACGAAAACGACGAGCCTTGCACGATAAATAAACTTGATATGGCTATTGACGATATGACCATCGGCGATGCTATTGAGATTAACGAGGATAGTTCCGAAGTTCTTAAGTTCCTAAAAGACAAACAACTTGATGAAATTGACGGCGCAATTCAAACCGAAATGAAACTTCAAGATGCCATTAAGATTGACGAAGACAGCAACGGCGTTCTTAAGTATCTTGCACCATTCGGCATTAACGAACTGGACGCTGCTATTCCAAATATGCCTTTGAGTAGCGCTCTTGATCCCGAAGACGACAACAGAGTTATCAAGTTCCTTACCTCTTACGTAGACGGAGAAGGTAACCCTGCAACCTTAGATACCATCGGTTCTGCTATTGATGCAATGACCTTGGGCGACGCCATAGAAATTACCGAAAGCAGTAGTAAGGTACTACAATATCTAAAGGGAACGACGTTAGATGACATTGATGGTAAAATTAAGATAATGCCCATTAGTGAAGCCGTTAATATCACCGATGATAGCCACGCAGTTATGAAAGCGATTGCCGATCTAACGCTAGAAGACTTGGGTAAAGGTAGTATACTACAAAGTAGGATAGACGGTCTACAACTAAAAGAGGTAATGGTTGTTGGCGAAAACCCACACCCAATTTTAAGAGAGATACAAGATTTAACCATAGAGCAACTTGCAGACAAAGATGAGTTACAAGGAAGGATAGATAGAGTTGAATTAGGAGAAATCATAACTATTACTCCTTCTTCTACTAAGATCTTAAGATCTCTTGAAGGCGTTCAAATTGGCGATCTTGCTACTACCATAGAAGGCTTTACCATTAAAGACGTTCTAGAAGATTACGATATTGGCGTTCTTTCACTCGTTGACCCCGAAACCACCTTCCAACAAGTTGGTAAAAAGGCAGCAACGGCAGTAACCCATTCTTCCATTTACGCACTAAACCAAGCAGGTGTATTTAATAACACTTTGGATACAAGTAGCAAGTTTGAGAACTTGATAAGCAGAATTAATAGATATAACTCTACTCCCGACGCTATCGTTGACGACTTTGCTCACGGCACGACCGAAACTGCTATTACGCACTCCGTATTCCTAAAGGTTGGAGACACCATTACCAATACCGATTTCCGTGATAAGGCTGCTTACCAAAACGGTATGGTTGGTATTAATAGAATAGGTTACAAGGGTGAAATGCAAATAGACGCGCTTTCCGGCATAACCGTTATTGACGGAGCATACGTACTCACTCCCGAAATAGTAGACGCTATATTCTTGGCACTTGGACTTTCCGACGAATGCCATAGCGTAATTCTCTTTGTAGACCAAGGCATAAACCTAACCTTTGCTACCGGCAATTACGAAAAGAACGTTTCCGTAATGTATGACGTTAATAATGCAACCACTCAAGGCACTCTGTCCTTTGAGGAAGGTGTAGGCAATTACACCGATATTGGTGGATGCACGGTATACGCAGCAGATAGCATTAAAGTTATGGAAAACGGAGTATGCGTTGACTACGTACTAGGCTCAGACCTACCCATTGAAACCAAAAAGGCTTATAGAGCAAAAGACGAAGGGGGCAACAAGATAGGTGGCCCCAACGTATGGATTAGCGCATACTACGAATACCAAGTATAATAGACTAATATGATAGTAAAACTAAACGCAAAGAACAACACTAGCCTTCGTTCCCTTTTGGAAAGCGAAGGCTTTCTCTTTCCGTGTGGTGGCAAGGGGCTTTGTGGTAGATGTAAAATAATAGCACCCACTCTTCCCATTACCGATAAGGATAAAACCTTTATTCCTGCCCCCGAATTAGAAAGGGGTGTAAGACTTGCCTGTGATAAGGTAATAAACGGAGGGGTAGAAATAGATTGCCTACTCCAAAGAGTGGAACAAAAGAAGGTAAAGATAACGGAATCCGATGCCTACGTTGTGTTTGAAGAGGATAGAACACTTGTTGGCCTTGCTAGCGAAGGCGAGGTTTTAGACGAGGTGATACTCCCCCCAACCGCTACCGACTTTAGATCTCTTCGCAGTGTTTCCCAAAAGGAAACGGTGGAACTTTACGAAGAGCATGGGCTTGCCAAATCCACCCTTATGTTACTAACCGGCACACCACAAAAGATAAGCGAAGTAACTGGTATAATAGAGGAATACGACTACTGCACTACGGTGGAAGCATCGCTCTTTAATATGACGGCAGAAGAGGTACTTTTGATACCTAAACCAAATCCTTTGGTTGGCGGAGATTTGCTTTTGGAGATGCTCGGCCGTCCGGAAGGCACCATGCTTGTAAAGGACGAATACGTAAGTTACCTGGAGGAAAATCACTTCTTTGTAGCACGAATTTCCAGAAGAAGTTCCAATACTATTGTCTACCAAGCAGTCATAGAATACTTTAAGAAAAAATACACCCCTACGGAAATGCTTGTTGTAGGGGAAAACAAGGTTGCAAGAGAGTGTGGACTAAAGGTTACGGAGAGTAGGGTTAGTGAAAACTCAGCAAGTATTCTTGCTTCCAATCGTCCCAAGTCCAAACTAGAGCGCCTTGCAAAAAAAGTTGTAGTTCTTTATCTTGCAGAGGATGACCTCTTCCAAGAACTACTTACCGAGATAGCAAATAAGGCTTAAAGCCCTATTTTCATACTCTTGTATCTTGTTGATTTTTGGGTGATCCAGTTGGTCAAGTAGGGTAAAGAGTTCAATTTGAAGAGCGAGAATTTTTGACGTATCACCCTCTCTTGGTAAATGTCTAGGAGAGGGGTTTTTATTTTCCGAGAGCATACCTTTTACACACTCTTGTAAGGATATAACGTACCCGACCACTTTGCGCGCGTGGGAAAGCCTGGAAAGAAGGTATATTTGTTCGTTTAATATATCTATGATTTGCGTTATTAGAGGGTGTTCCGAGCCGTTTAATTTAACGTTATATGCCCGAGCAAGGCTTTCCATGTAATCTTCGTTCATAGCACTAATATATGCGATAAAAGGGGTTATGGTGAATTAAAAAGAAGTAATAAAAAGCAAGGCACCCGACAAAAGGTGCCTTTTTTAAATGAGTTAAACAAACAATTTTATTTGTTATGTTTTTCTTTGAAGAATAGAAGTAGGCTTGCCGACAAGCATACGTATACGCTACTTGCATTGTGTACCAATGCGCCACTTACTGCGTTGAGTAGTCCAAGGGTGGAAAGCACAACGGATGTTAGGCTTATACAAAGTGAGAGTATGATATTTGCCGTTACTAGCCTAAAGGTTAGGCGAGATAGTTTTAGTAAGAATGGTATCTTCTTTAGGTCGTTAGAAAGAAGTGATACGTCTGCAGTTTCTATTGCTACACTATTCCCCATTGCGCCCATTGCGAGTGATACGTCGCTTGCGCCCATTGCGGGAGCATCATTTACGCCATCTCCTACCATAAGCACTTTGTGGTCTGCTTTTAGACTTTCTATGGCGCTAACCTTGTCTTCAGGTAGTAGCCCTGCGCGAGCAGTCGTTATGCCGAGTTCTTCTTGAACGATACGTGCAGAAAGTTCGTTGTCACCCGTTAGCATTGCAGTTTCTACACGGAGTGCATTTAGTTCACTTATTGTGCTTTGGGCTCCCTCACGAATGGTATCGGTTACTATAATTGCGCCTTTATATTCGTCGTTGATTTTTACCACGACGGTAGTAGACGGGGTATTAACAAGTTTTTCTTTTTCGCTTTCGGGAATTATTTCAAGGGCGCTACTTAGTTTAACTATCTCTATGGTTTTGCCCTCAACTATACCCTTAATGCCTACTCCGACTTTACTCTCAAGCGCGTCGGGCTCTACTAGCGTTCCGTCGTATGCGCTCGCTATGGCTTTACCAATCAAATGTTCGGACTTGTTTTCAATGGAGGCAGAAAGACGAAGTAGTTCATCTTTATCTATACCATAGGGGATAACCTCGCTGACCTTTGGTTTTCCTTCGGTGAGGGTGCCCGTTTTATCAAGACAAACAACGTTTATTTTAGAGAGAGCCTCAAAGGCGACGCCACTCTTTACGAGGATACCTTTTTTACTTGCGTTACCTATTCCGGCTGCAATACCGATGGGAACGGCAAGAGTCATTGCGCACGGGCATACAACTATAAGTATGGTTATGGCTCTTTGCACTGCCTCAAGAGCGCTTACTTTAAAGCCGAATAGGGCAATAAAGAAAACTATAACGGCAAGAGTACAAGTTGTTGGAACGAAGTAACTTGCCCATTTGTCTGCGAGTCTAACGAAGGGTGCTTTTTTCTTTTCCGCTTCCTTTACGTAGGCTATGAGTTTGGAAAGTGTGGTTGAGGTAGATACGCTGGTTGCCTTAAACTCAAATGCGCCGTCTAGATTTTTGGTACCTGCGAAAACCTTGTCACCTACGTTTACGTCCATAGGGGCGTATTCACCGGTGATAGAGGAGGTATCAACGGAGCCCAAACCGGATATGACCTCGCCGTCAAGAGGGATGATTTCGTGAGGTCTGGCGAGAAGCACGTCGCCAACGTTAATGGTGTTTACGTTAACGTCTACGTAGCCGTTTTCGGTTTTGAGCGTTGCGAGAACGGGGGTAACGTCTATTAGGGCCTTAATAGCACTTCTGGATTTACGGCTGGTAACACCTTCAATTTGTTGACCTAAAGTCATAAGGAATGCAATTTCGCCCGCAGCAAAAATGTAACTTTCGCTGTGTCCGTGACCTTCACCTATGCCGAATGCCATAAGAATACCCATAACGATACTTGCAGTCATAGCAAGGCTTATAAGAAGAGCAGCAGTAATCTTTTTGCGCTTCAAATTTTTGAGAGCACCACGATATATTGGCGCACCACAAAGACCTATTACTACCCAAGCCGGGTCAAATATAGCAGTCCAGGGGTGTACGTGGTAGACGTCAAAATGGGTGAGTAGGAAACTTGTAACGAGCAAGGGGGCCGATAAAATAAGGTATATCCAGTACTTGGAAAGTCTGCCCTTTTTGGGTTGGGCGGAGATGTCAACCCCACAGCAAGAGGTATGTTCCGGCTCTTCTAAATCTATGCCACAGCATGAGCAACCGACCGTTTCGTGTTCTTCTTCCGGCTCGGTTTTAGGTGAAGAATGAGAGTCGGAAGGGGTGGGGATATTACATTCGGAGTGATCATGTTCGTCGTGTTTTCCGTGGTAACCACAACAGCATTTCTCTTCATTTGGGCTACCTAAATATTCATTGTGGAAACTTAAATCTTTATTTTCCATATTTATATCCTCTACATAAATTTTTCTATAATTTTAGTGAATGCTTGCATTACGTCGTCTTCGCCACGAGCAACGGACTCTTTAACGCAAGTGTTAAGGTGGTTCTTTAAAATGATATTGGAAGTCTTCTTTAACGCACAAGTGCAAGCGTGAAGTTGTACGAGTACTTGCTCGCATTCTTCGCCGTTTTCTATCATCTTTACGATTCCTTTAATTTGACCG